>JAQULV010000061.1 GCA_028718405.1 Smithellaceae bacterium | reverse complement strand
GGCTAAGGATGCTTTCTCTGAATATTCGGGGACAATTCTCATCCTGTGCGGCGATGTGCCCCTTCTTTCCGCCGAGACGCTGGCTGAATTAATCCATCATCATGTTGCCGAAGGGGACATAATTACCGTGCTGACAACGATTCTTCCTGAACCGGGAAGTTACGGCAGGGTGATCAAGAACGATGCGGGTGAAGTGCTGCGGATCGTCGAAGCCAGGGACGCAGATGAAAAGGAAAGATCTGTCCGGGAGATCAATACGGGCATCTATTGCGTAGAGGGCGGTTTTCTTTTTGAGGCCGTTACCGAGATCGGTAATCGCAACGCTCAGGGTGAGTACTACCTTACAGATATCGTGGCCGTGGCGAGAGGAAAAGGACTCCGTGTCGGGTCATACATTGCCAACGATCCTGCAGAAGTCATGGGGATCAACACAATGGAGGACCTTTCCATTGCAGATGGCCTGTTACGCCAGCGATACAGTCGATCATGAGAATAGGATCACTGGGTCTTTCCAATAACGTGTTTCTTGCCCCCATGGCCGGGGTAACGAACCTCCCGTTCCGCCTTTTGGTACGTGGCTTCGGAGCTTCTCTTGCATTTACGGAGATGGTCAGCGCAGAGGGCTTAGTTCGCCGTACCGAAAGAACCTATCACTATCTCGATTCGTCGACGCAGGATAAACCCCTGGGCGTTCAGTTGTTCGGTGCCGATCCATCAGTTATGGCCGCGGCGGCAAAGATTGCGGCCGCACATGGTGCAGATGTCATAGACATCAATATGGGGTGTCCTGTGAGAAAGGTAGTCAAATCCGGCGCCGGCGCGGCCCTCATGAAGGACCCGGGCAAGGTGGCACTGATTATCAGGGCCGTAAGAAGAGCCGTCAGTCTGCCGCTTATGATCAAAATCCGCTCCGGCTGGAGCAGCGCAAGTAGAAATGCCCTTGATATTGCACTGATTGCCGAAGATTGTGGTGCTGACGCTTTAACGATTCATCCACGGAGCGCTGAACAAGGCTTTGCGGGGAAGTCGGATTGGAGCCTGATTGGCGAAATAAAAGCGAAACTGGGAATTCCCATTGTTGGCAGCGGCGATATCAATGATCCTTCGGATGCCCTGAGTATGATCAGCCAAACAAAATGCGACGCGGTAATGATCGGCAGGGGGTGCCTCGGGAACCCCTGGCTAGTACGGGCAATAATCTCACCCGTCGAGCAAGAACCGCTTATACCGCCGGATCTGACGGAAAGGGAAAAGGTTATACGTAATCATTTGGCCATGGAAACGGCATACCACGGCGAGACGCTAGGGGTAAGGAATTTCAGGAAACATCTTCTCTGGTACACTAAGGGGCTCGCCGGAGGAGCCCATTTCAGGAATGCTGCGTCGATAGTAGATTGCAAGGAGATGCTATTTGCAATGCTCCGCGATTTTTTGGATAATCAGCGCTATTAAGCGCCTACCCCCCGGAAAAGTTTTCCGGAGGATAGTGCCTATTCAGGTATGCGAAAGGTATGAAACCGCAACCACAGCGCTGACCAACGGCAGAGTCTCTGCGCCGCCATACGCCTGACGCCGCCGCGACCCTGTCAGCTGTAAGTTGTTTATCGTCGTCCGCTTCTGCCGCCGAATCCGCCTCGATATCCGCCGGCGTTACTCTTGCCGCCACCCTGATAGGGTCTTGTTCCACCTTGCTCTCGCGGCGGCTTGGCTTCATTGACGACAATAGTATTCCCGTCTAAATTCCCTCCGTTGAACATCTTAATGGCTTCTTGAGCACCTTCAATCGTCTCCATTTCGACGAATCCAAATCCCTTGGAGTATCCGGTCATCCGATCCTTGATGATGGCTACCGAGATCACCGCTCCAGCCTCCTTAAAATTAGACAGGAGATCCTCCTCTCTGACCTGGGATGTCAAGTTCCCTATGTATAGTTTCTTTATCATATTTTCCTTCCGATAGCACCCGCCGGGTGCCAATCCTGTTATTTCGCCCATATTGCAGTGTCAGCTTGGCGCCTGAACAAGAAAGAGGCATCCCTCTTGGGGATGCCTCTTTCGGCCATGTTTCTAATTATGGATTCTAATTAAATGGCTTTTACGTTCGTTGCCGACGGGCCCTTGGGACCCTTCTCGACATCAAAGCTGACGCGCTGCCCCTCGGATAGTGTCTTAAATCCGCTGGTCTGAATGGCGCTGAAGTGAACAAATACGTCTTCGCCGTCATCCTTTTCGATGAATCCGAAGCCCTTCTTCTCATTGAACCACTTTACTTTACCTTCCGACATCGCTGCATCCTCCTTTCTTAGATTTTTCCAAAGTCGGATTGCCACGGTGCCATAAAATAAAAAACCACCTGGATATAAACGGGTGGTTTACTTTTACGGTCCAAGATGCCTTTACCCAACTTTTATCTCTTTCCTTAAGTCCATGCCCAGAGGGCAGTAATATTTTGGAAAGTGCTAAATCAATATTCTATGTTCATGATGAAGTCAAGCAATTTTTCAGAATTATTTCGGATCGCTGGATCGTTATTGATGAGACATGCCTCTATAAGTTTTTCTTAGTACTTTGGGTCGCTCCACATAAATGATTAAAGAGCTTGACTTTTGTGAACCCTATGGCATAATCCGATGCCAGCGAATTTCCTGATTATAAAGGATTTTTTTCTCGGGGGCGCGATTCTGTGATCAAGGATGGGCTTAAGGTGGAGTTAGTAAAATTCAATGAACTGGAAGAAAAGATTGGAAAGATGCTCGCCGAGCATAAGGCACTGAGAAAACAAAATCAGGATTTAGAAGAACTTTTAAAAAATAAAGGATGGGAGTTAGAAGAGGCTAAAAAAAGAATAGAAGGCTTAGCGGAGGAAAGGGATGCCATTCGTACCAAGGTAGATTCACTGCTGGATTTACTTCAGAATATAGGAGTTTCTGAGTAGGTTTGGGGCTACGCGGTGAACAAGAGCTTTGATATCCAAATACTGGGGCAGGAGATTTCCGTCAGAAGTGATTCGGGCGATGAGCATGCGGCCATGGTTATTGATTATGTAAGCAAAAAGGTAGAAGAGATTGGGAAGGCAACAGGCCAGGAAGATTCCCTGAAGGTTGCCATCCTGGTAGCTCTGAATATCGCAGATGACTACCTGAAGCTTAAAGGAACGAAGGAAGATATCTGTAGCCAATTGGAGAAAAGATCAGAGACGCTGTTGAGTCTCATGAACGAAAGTTAATTTTCGCCTCCCTGCCGTTCACGTTAGTGATATTGAATGGGCACCTTTCCAAATTTGAGCCTAGTGGGACTCTAGAGACGAGCCGGCAGCTGCCGTCGATTTTTGCTGTTCTGATGGCAGTTTGGTGAAGAGAAAGACTCGCAAACCGATGCGCGATATTCCCGTTTCTCCCAGATAAAGCCCCATAGCCACTCCCCCATCCTTTCATGATTCCGCTAACAAACGCCGTGTGCTTTGCGTGCATAGGCCAGGCATGCGACTGAGGGAGGTGAAATAGAGTTGACATATACATATATTGGAATAGTTGTGTTGGCTACGCTGGCGTCGATTGCCATCGGCATATCGATAGGTTATTTCCTGAAGCAAAAGGTTGCCCAAAAGAAACTTGCGTCATCGGAGAGCCTTTCTGCAAGGATCGTCGACGAAGCAAAGAAAGAAGCGGAGACCATCAAGAAGGAGGCGATGCTTCAGGCCAAAGAGAACCTCTTAAAGCTGAAAGCCGATTTTGAAAATGAGACTGTCGAGAGAAAGGGTGAACTCGACAATCTGGAAAAAAGACTCCGGGCTAAAGAGGGTGGTCTCGACAAAAGGATGGATGTTCTTGCTCAAAGGGAAGGAAATATAGAAGGACGCGAGAAAGCGCTGTTATCCCGTGAGAGTCTTATCAACGAAAAACACGATAAACTGGATCGTCTCATTGAAGAACAACGAGAAAAATTGGAGCGCATAGCCGGCATTTCGTCGGAAGAGGCGAAGATCTATCTGGTACAGTCCATGGAGGCAGATGCGAAGAGAGAAGCCGCGCTGGTTGTAAGGAAGGTTGAGGAAGAGACAAAGCGTGTCGCCGACAAAAAGTCGCGGGAAATAATAGCCTACGCTATCCAAAGGTATTCAGGAGACTTCATCGCGGAAAACACGGTTTCAGTCGTCAATCTTCCCAACGAAGAGATGAAAGGGAGGATCATAGGGAGGGAAGGTCGCAACATCAGGGCTATTGAGGCGGCGACAGGTATCGATCTTATTGTGGATGATACTCCTGAAGCAGTCGTTCTTTCCAGCTTTGATCCGGTACGCAGAGAAGTGGCGAGGTTGTCGTTGGAGAGACTCATTACAGATGGCCGCATCCATCCCGGCCGAATTGAAGATATAGTCAGAAAGGCTAAAGTAGAGGTCGACAATATAATCCGAGAAACGGGAGAAAGGGCATCGTTCGATGTGGGGGTACATGACCTGCATCCCGAAATAGTCTATCTTTTAGGAAGCCTCAAGTATCGAACCAGTTACTCGCAAAACGTTCTTCAACATTCGATCGAGGTTGCCCATCTAACCGGGATGATGGCATCGGAATTGAGAATGAACGTCAAGGAGGCGAAAAGGGCTGGGTTGCTTCATGATATCGGCAAAGCGGTGGACCACAAGATAGAGGGCACTCATGCTGCTATAGGCGGTGATTATGCGAAGAAGTTCGGAGAGTCGCCGCGGATAGTTCAGGCCATTGCCACGCATCACGATGATGGTCGCAACAATACCCTTTTGGGTGTTCTGGTCCAGGCGGCCGACACGCTTTCGGCAGCCAGACCAGGGGCGCGCCGCGAAATGCTGGAAACCTATGTGAAACGCTTGGAAGAGTTGGAGAACATCGCCCACTCGTTCAGCGGCGTCGATAGGTGCTACGCTATTCAGGCTGGCAGAGAAATACGCATTCTCGTAGAAAACGAAAAGATATCCGATAACGATGCCGTCATGCTGTGTAAAGACATCGTAAAGAAAATCGAAACAGAGTTGACTTACCCTGGTCAGATAAAGGTTACTGTTATCAGGGAAACGAGAGTCTCCGATTTCGCCAAATAGGTATTTAATGAAGATACTCTTTATAGGCGACATTGTGGGTAAGCCCGGCCGGAGAGCGGTTCGGGAATTATTACCCACTATGGTCGCCGACAACAAGATAGACCTTGTCATTGCGAATTGCGAAAATGCAGCTTCAGGCTTCGGGGTCACCAGAGAAATAGTAGAAGAACTCTTTGGTTACGGGATCGACGTATTAACCTCAGGCAACCATATCTGGGACAAGAGAGAAGTCCTGGAATTCATCGAGGACTATGAGACGCTCTTGCGGCCGGCAAACTATCCAACTGGCACTCCGGGGTGGGGTAGCGTTATCATGCCCACCTCTTCTGGATTACACGTCGGGGTTGTCAACCTTGCGGGAAGAGTTTTCATGCATTCCCTGGATTGCCCCTTTCGATGCTTGGATGAAGAGATTCAAAAAATTTCCGCCAAGAGCCATATAATAGTTGTTGATTTCCACGCTGAGGCGACTTCCGAAAAGCAGGCCTTGGGGTGGTTTGCCGATGGCAGGGTCAGTGCCGTGTTGGGGACACACACACATGTCCAAACGGCCGATGACCATGTCATGCCCGGCGGCACTGCGTACATAACCGATGTTGGCATGACGGGGCCCTTCGATTCAGTGATTGGAACGAAAAAAGAAATTGTCCTAAATAGATTTCTATACCAGATGCCCAATAAGTTCGATGTCGCCAAGGGGGATATACGCCTTCAGGGAGTAATCATTGACGTGGATGAAGAGGGGGGCAAGGCCAGAGACATCAAAAGATTAGATACGAGAGTGGGCGAAATATAAGCTTATATTCCTCGGAGGAGGGGCATATTCTTGAACAGCGTCTTTGATATCTTTTGGGAGCGGGGATTTATCGAACAGGTAACTGACGAAAGCCTCATCAGAGATCTCCTGCGCAATGAGAAAATAACCTGTTACATAGGCTTTGATCCTACCGCCACCAGCCTCCACATTGGCAGCCTAGTGCCAATCATGGCCTTGGCGCACATGCAGAGAAATGGTCACCGGCCGATCGCCCTTGTTGGGGGAGGGACGGGGTTGATAGGCGATCCAAGCGGCAAGACAGAGATGCGTCGGATACTTACCAGGGAACAAATTGATCATAACGCTTCCTGCCTGCAGAAACAACTTTCGCGGTATCTGGATTTTCAGGATGGTAAAGCGATTCTGCTGAACAACGCCGACTGGCTGACCGAGCTGAATTACATTGAATTCCTGCGTGATATTGGTCGGCACTTCAGTATCAACAAAATGCTTGCGGCTGAAAGTTACAGGATACGCTTGGAAAAAGGGCTTAATTTCATTGAGTTCAATTACATGCTTCTTCAGGCTTATGACTTCCTGTATCTGTTCCGAAATTATCAATGTGCACTTCAAATGGGCGGCAACGATCAGTGGGGTAACATGCTGGCGGGAAGTGACCTCATTAGAAGGATAGAAGGCAAGAACGCCTATAGTATGACCTTCCCCCTGATTACAACATCCGCCGGCCACAAAATGGGCAAGACTGAAAAAGGAACGGTGTGGCTCGACTCTGCGCTGACGAGCCCTTACGAATACTATCAACATTGGATTAACGTCGATGATGCCGATGTTGAAAGATTCCTGGCTCTATTTACTTTTCTGCCGATGGATGAGATTAGGCAAATTGGTTCGTTGACGGACGCTAAAATCAACATGGCCAAAGCAGTGTTGGCATTTGAGGCGACAACAATTACACATGGCCGCGATGAGGCTGTAGGGGCGTGGCGAGCGGCCGCAAAGGCGTTTCACACGAAGCCCATAGAGGCGAGCATATTACCTTCTTCGACAATACCGAGAGAAAATGTCGAACTTGACATCGCCGCTATCCCGTTTGTCGAAAAAGAAAGAGCAGTTCTGGAGCGGGGCGTACCCGCATATAAATTGTTTCATGAGGTGAACCTTTGTGCCTCTCAAAGTGAGGCGCGACGGCTACTTTCCCAGGGCGGTGGGTATGTCAACGATCGACAGATTACCACGTTCGATGATATCATAAGCGCCGCTGATGCCAATACGGCTGGCGAAATTCTGCTGCGTAAAGGCAAGAAGACTTATTTCATTGTGAAACTGAAATAAACTGAAAATTTCGCTTGACTCTTTATTCCGGAAAGGTTAGAAGCTCCTTCGTTCTTTGAGAGCAGGAATTATAAAGTCGTACCTTGAAGATCTCTTTTATC
>JAQULV010000060.1 GCA_028718405.1 Smithellaceae bacterium | reverse complement strand
CGAGCTGGACGGCCTTGACGGAAACGATATTCTTCTTCCCCAGTTTCTTCGCGATCTCCGGGGTCGTGACGATGGCGCAGGCCGAGCCGTCGCTCACGCCGCAGCAATCGAAGAGCCCCAGCGGCGAGGCGATGATCGGTGCCCCCATGACCTGTTCCATGGTCACGGGTTTGCGCAAATGAGCCTTGGGATTGAGCGCGCCGTTGGCGTGGCTCTTCACCGAGATGTGGGCCATCGCCTTTTTGATGTCGGCGTCGGAGACCTTAAACTTCGCGCCGTATGCGGAGGCGAGCTGGGCGAAAAACCCGGGCGCCGAGGCGTTGGGATACCACAGCCAGATCAGCGAGCCGAAGTTGGAGCCGGCGTTGGGAAGTCCGCCGTAGCCCGTATCCTTCAACTTCTCGACGCCGATGGCGAGGCAGATGTCGTAGGCGCCGGAGGCGACGGCGTAGACGGCGCCGCGGAAGGCCTCGGTGCCGGTGGCGCAGAAGTTCTCCACGCGCGTAATGGGTATGTAGGGAAGCCTAAGCGTTGCGCCCAGGTTGGTCGCGGCTTTCCCCAGGCTTATCTCATCCATACAGATGCCGTACCAGGCGGCGTTGATGTCTTTCTTCTCGATGCCGGCGTCGGCCAAGCATTCCTGAAAGGCCTCGTTGAGAAGTTCCTCAGCGCCCATGTCCCAGCGCTCGCCGAACTTCGTGCAGCCCATGCCGATGATTGCGACTTTATCTCTTATTCCAGAAGCCATCTTATCTCCTCCTATCTCGACTCATGACTTGAAAGTGAAGAGTTTCCCGATGAGCTGGGACTTCATCAGATCGCCTTCGATCTTCAGCTTGCCGGAGCTGTAGGCTGCCATGCCGTCGAGCTTGCCCAGGATGAGCTGGACGAAATCATCGTCGGCCATCTTGATGGTCGTGATCGGCTTGTCCATCGCGCCTTCGGCCACCTTGCAGGTCCCGTCCTTCACGATCACGTTCCAGGCGCCGCCTCCGGGGCCGGAGATGTTGAACTGGAAGGTGACATCCTTTCCGGCCGCTTTGTCGGCGTTGAAGGCTTCGGGGAGTTTCGCGAAGATCGTCTTCACGTCCATGGTGCCGCCCGATCCAGAGGATTCCTGCGCTCCGCCTGCGGCGGGGGTGAGGAACGACATGATCGCCGTCGTGGCGTCGCTTATTTCTCTTGCGCCGTCCATGCTGCTGATCTTGTCCCAGTTGGCGCGGATGTCTTCCGGCGAGGGCGGTGCGGCGCCGTCGCCCACCATGGCGCCGGGACCGGTGAGAATCTGTGCCTTGCTGAAGTATCCCGCCGCGGCGTTGTAGACGACACCCGATTCCTTGCATTCATCGGAGCAGAGATAAATCACCATGGCGGCCACGTAATCGGGCTGGAGCTTCTTGAACATGTCGGGGGGCATGATGTCCTCCGTCATACGCGAGGCCGCGACCGGCGCGATCGTGTTCACCTTGATGTTGTATTTTCCGCCTTCCAGCTCCAGCGTGTTCATAAGCCCGACGAGCGCCATCTTGGCCGCGCTGTAGTTGGTCTGACCGAAGTTGCCGTAGAGGCCCGCGGCCGAGGTCGTCATGACGATCCGGCCGAAGCCCTTGTCCTTCATTACCTTGAAGGCGGGCTTGGAGACGTTGTAGGCCCCGCCCAGATGCACCTTAAGGACCGCGTTCCAGTCTTCGGGCTCCATCTTGAGGAAGCTCTTGTCGCGCAGTATCCCCGCATTGTTGATGAGGATGTCGACGGTGCCGAAGGCATCGAGAGCGGACTTTACGATGGCCTCGCCTCCCTCGGCAGTAGCGACGTTATCGTAGTTGGCGACCGCCTGCCCGCCCAGGGCTTTGATCTCCTCGACGACTTTATCGGCCGGACTCAAAGCGCCGCCGCCGGAGCCGTCACGGGCTCCGCCGAAGTCGTTGACGACGATCTTGGCACCGCGTTTGGCAAGCTCCATGGCGTAGGTCCTGCCCAGGCCCCCGCCGGCACCGGTGATGATCGCCACCTTGTCGTCCATCCTGATCTCGGGCACGGCCCCCGCCTGCGGGATCGCTTTCCAGAAGTAACCGGAAAAGCCACGCTCCTTATCGGTGTAACGTCTGCGGAAGGCCATCTTTACGGGAAGCCCGACCTTTACGTCGGCAAGTTCGCAGTCGGTGAAATCCGCCATGAAGCGGCCGCCGCCCTTGAACTGAATCATGCCGTAGATTCCCGGAGGATCCATGGAGACGGTGAGCATGTCGCCCGTGAAGGTCTTGATCGCCGCCGGGACGTCGGAGAACTCATAGTCGTCCTGACTCCCCACATGACCGCAGTCGGGGTTCACGCAGATATCGAGCTTGGGGTACTGAGGCGTTCCGCAGTCGCGGCACTTGCCGCCGACGAGCCCCGTGAGCATCTTGCGTTTTCTCCAGAGAACCGACATGGCCGTCTGCGTCGGCGCTTCGGCCCGGATACCCATCTCGGGCTGGATCTGCTCGCGGAATTTGAGGAACTTCATGTAATTGTCATGGGACTTCTTGTTTTCCAGCGATCCTTTGCAACCCTGGCGCGGTGCGAGTTTGGCGATGTTCTCCGTCACCTTGAAGTAGAGGGCGTCGCAGCCCTGGCCGAAACCCGCCAGCAGGATCCCGTCGCCGGGTTTGGCCGTTTCCAAGGCCGCGCAGAGCATGAGCAGCGGATGAGCCGTTCCAGTCTCGCCGCAGACCTCGTGCATGTTGTCGATGACCTTGTCCGGGGTAGCGCCCAGCTTCTTGGCAATCGCTTTATGCTCGGCCTTGAAGAAGCAGGGGAAGACGACCTTCTGGACGTCGTTCATCGTGATCTTCAGTTTCTTGAAGAGACCGTCCACGGCCTCGGGGATGAACTTGGAATAGCCTTCCTCACGGAGCCACCGCTCTTCCCAGACGTAGTCGAACTTCGTCCAGGAACTCCGGTAGTGGTCGACGAAATCGTAGGAGACGGAGTAGGACCCTAAAAATTCCGCGATGACGTCGTCGGAGCCAAGCAGCACCGAGGCGGCCCCGTCGCCGAACCACATCTCGTAGAAGTAAGCCATCCTGGTTTCGCGCTTGTCGGAGGCGGTGACGAGGACGTTCTTCATGTCGCCGGCTTTGAGAACGTTGAGCGCCGTAACCAGACCCGTCGTTGCCGCCTTCTGCGTCGAGGTGATATCGGCGGTGACGATGTTGGATTTCATGTTGAGGGCGGTGGCTAAGATGCCGGCGTTGAGCCGGTCCGCGAAGGGGAGCGTCGTCGAACAGAGGTAAGCCGCGTCGACGGACTTCTTGTCTTTACCGATGAGGCAGTCCTGGGCGGCCGATACCGCCATGGTCAAGCTGTCCTCGTCGTAGTTGCACATGGAGCGCTCGCCCTGGGCCACCATGATGATGGCCGGGGCAAACCACCCCATGCTCTGGAAGATGGCCATACGGTCCAGCCTCAGGCGAGGTATATAGGCACCGAAAGAAGTGATTCCGATCATTTTCTCCTCCTTGAATCGTAAAGGGTGAAAGGTTGCCTTACGCAGGACATCACTTCGCCTGGAGGGCCACCAGCATATCCATCATGAGGTCGTTGAGCTGCTCGTATTCCTTCGCGTCCTTCATGGCGGCGATCTGGTCGAGCTTCGCCACGACCTGCTCCGTCGCCGGAACGCTCTTCCCGTCGCCCACGACAAAACCGGGGGCCGTCATGACGGCGGCGCGGTTGTAGACACCCATACCGGCGTTGTAGACCTTGCCGCTCACGGGGCATTCCTCGGAGCAGAGGTACATGACCAGCGGTGCCACAAATTCCGGCTTCATCTTCTCGAAGGCGTCGGGCGGCAGGACGTCGGCCGTGAGCCGCGAGGCGGCGATGGGGGCGACGGTGTTCACCTTGATGTTGTACTTGGCCCCTTCGAGCTTCAGGGTGTTCATGAGCCCCAGAAGCGACATCTTGGCGGAGCTGTAGTTGGTCTGGCCGAAGTTCCCGTAGAGACCGGCCGCGGAGGTGGTCATGATAATCCTGCCGTAACCCTTCTCGCGCATGGCCTGGAAGGCGGGGCGGCTCACGTTGTAGGCGCCGTTGGTGTGGACGGCGAGTACCGCGTCCCAATCGGATGGTTCCATCTTGAGGAAGCTCTTGTCGCGGAGAATCCCGGCGTTGTTGATGAGGATGTCGACTTGGCCGAAGGCGTCAACGGCGGTCTTGACGATGGCAGCGCCGCCTTCCGGGGTGGCGACGTTGTCGTAGTTGGGGGCGCCCTTTGATCCCAGGGCCTTGATCTCGGCCACGACCTTGTCGGCGGGAGAAGCATCACCGGAACCTGATCCGTCCCGGGCGCCGCCGAAATCGTTGACCACGACCTTGGCGCCTCGCTTTGCGAGCTCCAAGGCGTACACACGGCCCAGGCCGCCACCGGCACCGGTGACGATGGCTACGCGGCCGTCGAAACGAATTTCGTTTGCACCTGCCATTTCCATACCTCCTTTGTCTCTAGTTTATATCGCGTGCAATATATCTTTTGACGGGACAAACCCGTCACTGCTGATTTCTTGCGACTGCCAAAACTTAGGAGTTGGCGTTTACCCGTTGGGCAAACGCGGGGATATGGATGAACTTCAATGTCTCCTTCACGAGCGCGATGTACTGCTTCTCTCCGAGCTTCACCATGGGGCGGAAGAAGCTCTCGCCGGCGATGAAGTTATGGATGGAATTCATGAGGGTCCAGACCTCCATCATGGCCCGGGCGGAGACATGTTTGCCGTCTCTGCAAAGTTCCATGGAGCGGGCGATGTCCGCCGTGAATTCAGGGATCTTGACGTCGATAAGAGGATCGTGGCGGGTTTGGCCGAAGTAGCGCAGCATCACGAGGTTTGATACCTCGGGATGCTCGAAGAGGTAATCCACCATCATGTCGATGGAGACGGCAATGCGCTCGGCCAGCGGTTTTCCGTGGATCACCTTTTCCACGTCGATGAGCTGCTGACCCAGGTCCTTATAGATGTCCGTGACGGCCGCCTGGTAGAGGTCCTTCTTCTCACCCCAGTGGTAGTGCAGGGTGGAGATATCGATGCCGACCTCGTTGGCGATCATGCGGGTCGTGGTGCCGTGGAAACCATGAGCGCCGAAGACGCGGCGGGCGCCGGCCAGGATACGCGCCTTCATGGATTCGGGATCTTTACGGGCCTTCTCCAAAGGAGATGTCATCAGGTTGTTCCATTCAATGATTCAATCAAATGATGGAAAACCGTAGTTGAGAAGAGGGGGGATTGTCAAGCTAATTTTAAAACGTTTTTAGCGTTAGGTAAAATCTATAAATTACGGCATGATAGATAACACAAAGCCCCCCGCCGTGGTCAATATCGCAGGGGGCTTGTGTTGCCTTAAAAGGCACCTCGAAAACGCTTGCAGGAAGCGAATTTCGGCCGACCTACATCATCTCCTTGTTGCTCCGCTCGACGGTCCGATCGATCTCGGCCTTGAGTTGCGGCGGGAGCCCGGGGATATCGACGCTCAAGAACCCCCGGACGATGGTGGAGGTGGCTTCGTCTTCCGAAAGGCCACGGGACATGAGGTAGAGGATCTCGTCCTGGGCGATCTTTCCCACCGCCGCCTCGTGGGACATCTCGACGCCGTCCACGGTCCCACGGAGTTCCGGGATTGCGTGGATCACGCCGCCTTTCAAGAGCAGTCCCCGGCACTCGAGATGGGCCTTGATTCCTGGGACCTCGCCCACGAGATCGCCTCTGCTGATGATCGTTCCACCGTTGCTGATCGCGCGCGCGATGATCTCGGCGCGGGCATCCTCCGCCTGAAGCAGAATCCTGCCGCCCACGTCCATCTCCGTGCCGGGCGATCCTACGAGCAGGCTGTAGAAGCGCGACACCGCGCCTTTTCCCTTGAGGTAAGTCGTGGGATACATTTGGAGAGATTTGACGGGCTTCATGCAGATATAGTTGTTAAGAAAGAGTCCCCCCTCCTCGACGACACCGACGGAGCGCGGGCGGACCATCATCTCGGGCGCCCAGTAGTGGATCATCGTGAAGCTGAGTTTCGCATTCTTCTTCACGAAGAACTCCGAGATCCCCACATGGAGTCCGCGGTTGAGATGCGGAGCGGTGGCGCAGCCGGTGATGACGTGGAGCTCCGCACCCTCCTCGGCGATGATGAGGTTGTGCACGTACTGGGCGATGTTTTCCTTATCGAGGTAGAGACACGCCTGGACGGGATAGATCACCTTGGCGCCGGGAAGCGCCCGAATGACGTAGCCGTCCTGCAGGTCCGTCTGTGCGCGCGAGGTGTACTTGTCGGCATCGACGGAGGCGAGTTTCCAGTAGTAGTCCTTTACCCAGGGATAGTCCTTGAGCGCCTTCTTGATGGGGATCACCTCGAGGCCTTCCTGAAGGGAGTGCGAATGGAGGACCGCCGTATCCATCTGGATGTAGGTTCCCGATCTTCCCTTTTCGGTCGCGTCCACGCCCGCCTGGATGATCCGGTCCTTGTCTTCCTGTGACAGGGCGTTCAGGTCCTCCATATAAGGATGGGGCGTCGGGGCGGAATCAAACGTCGAGAGATCGATATCGGGGCCGATGGCCGCCTTCTTGTCCTTTGCCAGTTTTGCCTTTTCGTCTAAATCGTGCATCTCACGCACTCCTCGTATCCTTTCTCCCTGAGGCAAACGAAGATCTCCTCGGGATTGCTCTTGCAGCTCATGACGCCGTCGAACAGCACCTGGCCCTTGTCGGCGGTGATGTAATCGAGGATGAAACCCGTGTGGGTGATAATGAGTCCCATCTTCCTGCGCTCGCTACGCTGCTGCTTCTGCGATTTTTGGGGCTCCACGTGGAAGTCGCGCTGGAGCAGGTGGCTGATCATGTTGCCGATGAGTGAGATGTTCTCGAGATCGACGCCGGATTCCGGTTCGTCGAAAAGCAGAAGGTCCGGGTTCTGGGCCATGAGCTGGAGCAGCTCCGAGCGCTTGATCTCGCCGCCCGAAAATCCGGCATTGATGTCGCGGTCCAGAAAATCGGTGAAGTTCACCTGGGAGGCGAGGTCCACGACGTTGACGCTTCTGTCCCCCGCGCAGATCTTCACCATCTGGCTCGTCTTGAGGCCGTGGATCGTGGGCGGCCGCTGATAGGACATGCCGATTCCGAGCTTCGAGCGCTCATCCACCGGCATGTGGGTAATGTCCTCTCCTTTGAACCTGATCCGGCCGTTGGTGATGCGGTATTGCGGGTAGCCCATGATCGTCATGAGCAACGACGTCTTCCCCGAGCCGTTGGGACCGAAGAG
>JAQULV010000059.1 GCA_028718405.1 Smithellaceae bacterium | reverse complement strand
CAAAGCTCAATGCCCGCCTGCGCGGACTGCATGTGGTGGACGTACACTCTATGCCGGCCCCTCTCATCAGCGACCTCTCCGGTTCCGTCGGCCTCCCCCCTTATCAAGAGGTCCTTCCCCTCATAGAAACATCGCTCGAAGAACGGGCCGATATTATCCTGAAGGACTTTCAGGAACGCTGCGAGCGGGCTGGCGTGAAACCGACGCTATGCAAGGCGGTGGGCATCATCGATGAGACAATTATTGAAGAAGGGAAGAAGACCGACTGGATCCTGCTCGCGCAACGGGGAGAGCACTTTCATCTGGCCAAGGGCCAGATCATCGGCTCTACCGCTGAGGCTGTAGTCCGTAAGTCGGGAAAGCCCGTAGTCGTCACCCCGGCCACCTTCAAGGAAATAGAAAGCATGGCGCTCGCCTACGACGGTTCGGTACCCGCGGACCACGCGCTGAAATTGGCGCTCTGGCTTTCCTTGGAAACGACCTGGCCTATCACCGCCATCATCATCACCGACGATCCAGCCCTAGGAGCTAGCCTCCAGACGAAGATCGAAAGTTCCGTCCAGGCTTACCAAGAAGAAAGGAATCTGAAGATTGATTGCGCGATTATTGTGCTGTCGGGAGACGTCGATGACCAGTTGCTGCGTTACATTCGCGAGGGGGCGGTGGAACTCCTGGTGATGGGCGCCTACGGACACAATCGCCTGCGAGAGATGTTTATGGGAAGCACTACGTCACAGATAATACGCAAAAGCACGATCCCCGTATTGCTCACGAGATAAAAGGCATCTAGAGCTTGAGGTGATCCCTCACCTTGCCTTCCAGTTCATCCATCGCTTTATAACAGGTCAGGTCATAGTGGAGGGGCATAACCGTGATGAAGCCCCGGTTCAGGGCGCAGGCATCGGCGTCGGTACCTTCGTCGGCCGAAAGTTGCGTCTCCCCGGCGAGCCAGTAGTAGAGGTTGTCGCGGGGATCGGTCCTTTTGTCAAAATTCTCCATAAGTCTCGTCTTCCCCTGCCTGGCAACGACCACGCCCTTGATCTCTTCCTCGGGAAGCGCGGGGATATTCACATTGAGGGCCAGGCAATTCAGAAAACGGTTCTGCATCACGAAGGCCGCCATCTTGCGGGCAAACTTGGCGGCAAAGGTGAAGTCGGGGTCACGGTGGGTGTCGAGAGACAGGGCCAATGAGGGTACGCCCATGATAGCACCTTCGGTAGCAGCGGAGACCGTCCCTGAATAGATCACATTGATGCCTACATTTCCTCCCATGTTGATCCCGGAAACCACCAGATCAACGGGCTGCTCTGACAGCTCCCTGATGCCCAGCTTGACACAGTCGGCCGGCGTCCCCGCCACGGCGTAGCCTAAGAAGCTGCCGTTTCTCTTCACCTCTCTTACCATCAAAGGCCTGAAAAGTGTGATCGCGTGGCCCACCGCGCTCTGCTCCACCTCGGGGGCCACAACCAGGCAGTCGGCATCCTTAGACAGCTCTTGGTGCAGGGCGGCCAGGCCTTTTGCATAGATACCATCGTCATTCGTCAACAGAAATCTCATCTGAGCAACACCTATCTTACCGGTATAATCCTGTCATCCTTCGCCTGGAGAATCATAATCTCCTTCTGGGCCTCCCGGCTTCCGGCGAAGGATATCTGTCCTGTTACCCCTTGGTATTTCTTTACGGAGAGAAGAGCGGTCCGGAATCTGTCGCGGGAATCGATCTGATTGTTTCGAAGTAAGCTGGCTACTATGCCGGCAGCGTCGTAGACGAGGGCTTCCATGCTCGCCGGTTCTCGTCCGTAGGCCTTGAAAAAGGCCTCTTTGAAATCGTTCACGTGGGAGTAATAACTGTCGGGCGTGTAGACGTCGACAAAAATGGCGCCGTTTACGTCTCCACTGTTTTGCCGTAGCAACTCGGGAGAGTTCCAGGCACTCGTCCCCAAGAGTTGCACCCCTGAGACATTGTAGAAATTAAGTTGCGCAGCGATCATTCCCGCCCGACTTGGCACATCGGGTATAAAGATGGCGTCAAAATCGACGACCGGTTGAGGCTCAATGCCTATACCTTCCTCGCCCTCCGAATCATCGTTAACCGGCATGCCCGTCAGTGTTTTTATTTGGCGACCGAAATCCGTCTGGCCTTCCTCGTAGGATTGGGTACGGATCAGTCCGCCTCCTCTTCTGGTCACCTCAGTGCGGAAGAGATTTATAAGTTCGTGCCCATAAGGACTTTCGGGATAAAGTGCAGCAAATCTCGTCAGCCCCAGCTCCCCAACGGCGTATCTTGCTAAAGCTCTCACCTGCATGGCTGCGGTCAAATAGTTCTGAAAGACGTATTCCCCCGCTGCGCTCAGGCCTTCTTTCTGGGTAAGAAGAATGATGGGAACCTTCAACCGCTGTGCCTCGCGGGCGGCCTCTTCCGCCTCCGCACCACTCATGGGCCCCAAAATGCACATCAGTCCAGATTCGGCAGCCAGTCTTGTCACTGCTTTCCCGGCCTCTTCAGGAATGCCTTGCGAGTCGGCGACAGCAATGCGCAGCGGTGTCTTCTTAACATCAAAGATACCCGCCGCCATAATGATGGCCTCCAGCGCCTTGTTTCCATAGGAGGCGTACCTTCCGGAAAGGGGCAGAACGCAACCGATGGTCCGTGATGGCGCCTTAACGGGCCTGGCGCTCAGTTCGGCGGTGTGACCGACACCGAGAAGGACAAATGGTAAGACCAGGACGAAAACGATCCCGGCTCCGATGATCTTTTTGAAAGGCACAGTTTCTCCTTACGGATGAAGTCTCGTCATGTAATCAAGTGCCTCCGCCGCCAACTCGGGAGAGTCGACGAGCACTGAGATTTCGTTGTTGTACCTCAATGCCGAATTGGTGAGATTATGACTCCCGATTAAAACGTAGCGGCCGTCTACGACCATGAGTTTCGTGTGGGTCGTGACGAACGGCGCATCGAAGAACACCTTTACCCCGCCTTCTTTCAGCTTTATAGCTGTCTCTTCGTTGTCCCGACTGGCGCCGGCCGCAGAACCATTCTCTCGTTCCAGGACAATCTCAACGCGGACGCCCCTGGCCGCGGCGGCAATCAGATGCGTCGCCACTTGGTCAGAGCCGCCGTCCCGGTAGCCGGTTGTCTTAAAGAGAAAGAAGGAGGCCTTTATCTCGCGGCGCGCATCGTCGACGACCCTCAGCACCGCAGGAAGGTATTCCTCATTCCTAAGCAGAATGACCCGCGCCGGCCGCCCTTGATCAGCTGCAGACGCGACGCCGGCAATAAGCATCGCCACCAGGATAAGACCGGGCGTCAGACGCTTTACTCTTTGTCGATAGGCGGGCGGTGTAGTTTCTCCCCTGCACATGGTCATCAATACACCAAAGCTCTCGCTCCGTCGATACAAAAATGCCCGGGTGCCTTAGCATCCCGGGCATCAGGGGTAAACAATCCCTTTACTTCACTTCTTCAAAATCGGCGTCGACGACATCGTCGTCTTTCTTGCCACCGGCTTTTGCGCCGGCCCCAGTTTCACCTTGGGCCTCCGCCTGCTGCTCGGTAGTGGTCTTCGCGTACATGGCCTCGGCCAGTTTGTGGCTGGCGTTGGTCAGATCCTCCTGCGCCTTCTGGATCGCCGCGATATCGTCACCTTCGATCGCCTTCTTCACGGTCGCAATCGCTTCCTCGATCTTGGCCTTTTCGTCGGCACTGATCTTATCGCCGAACTCTTTGACGTTCTTCTCAATACCGTAGGCCATCGCGTCGGCGTGGTTTCTCGCCTCGATCAGGTCTTTCTTCTTCTTGTCGTCTTCGGAATGGGCCTCGGCGTCTTTCACGAGTTTCTCGATCTCAGACTCCGTGAGTCCGCTGGAGGCGGTAATCTTGATACTCTGCTCTTTGCCGGTACCCAGGTCCTTAGCTGAGACGTGAACGATGCCGTTGGCGTCGATATCGAAGGTTACCTCAATCTGCGGCATGCCGCGTGGCGCTGCCGGAATCCCGACCAGTTCGAAGCGTCCCAGCGTCCGGTTGTCGGAGGCCATGGAGCGTTCACCTTGCAGGACGTGAATCGAAACCGCCGGCTGGTTGTCCGCCGCTGTCGAAAAGATCTGACTCTTCCGCGTGGGGATGGTCGTGTTCTTCTCGATCAGCTTCGTCATCACGCCGCCTAAGGTCTCAATGCCTAAAGAAAGCGGCGTCACGTCGAGGAGCAAGATGTCCTTCACGTCTCCGGAAAGGACGCCACCCTGGATTGCGGCGCCGACGGCCACAACCTCATCGGGGTTGACACCCTTATGTGGTTCCTTACTAAAGATCTCTTTCACCTTTTGCTGGACCCGCGGCATACGCGTCATACCGCCCACGAGAATCACCTCATCGATGTCCTTGGGCGTCAGGTTCGCATCCTTCAGCGCCGTCTGGCAGGGACCTACGACCTTATTGACCAACTCCTCGACCAAGGCCTCGAGTTTCGCCCGGGTAAGTTTCAGGTTCATATGTTTCGGTCCCGATGCGTCGGCCGTGATGAAGGGCAGATTGATATCCGTCTCCATGGCGGTCGAAAGCTCCATCTTCGCCTTCTCCGCCGCTTCCTTAAGCCGCTGCAGGGCCATGCGGTCGGAACGCAGGTCGATTCCCTGGTCCTTTTTGAACTCCGTCACCAGGTAGTCGATGACCCTTTGGTCGAAGTCCTCGCCGCCTAAATGCGTATCACCATTGGTGGACTTGACCTCGAAGACCCCGTCGCCCAACTCCAGGATCGAGATATCAAACGTACCTCCCCCCAGGTCGAAGACGGCGATCTTCTCGTCTTTCTTCTTATCAAGGCCGTAAGCCAAAGCCGCCGCCGTAGGTTCGTTGATGATTCTTAAGACATTTAGTCCTGCGATCTTTCCGGCGTCCTTGGTTGCCTGGCGCTGCGAGTCGTTAAAGTAAGCCGGAACCGTAATGACGGCATCCGTCACCTTCTCCCCCAGATAATCCTCGGCAGTCTGCTTCATCTTGACGAGGATCATGGAAGAGATCTCGGCCGGGCTGAAATCCTTGCCCCGCACCGTCACCTGGGCGTCTCCATTCTTCGCCTCCGTGATCTTATAGGCGGTAATGGGAACGTCATACTGGACTTCTTTCGTACTGAACTTCCTACCAATAAGTCTCTTCACGGCGTAGATCGTGTTTTCCGGATTGGTGACGGCTTGACGCTTCGCTACCTGACCAACGAGACGCTCGCCGCTGTCTGTAAACGCCACCATCGAAGGCGTTGTACGATTTCCCTCCTGATTGGCGATAACGACAGGGTCCCCGCCGGCCATAATAGCGACGCATGAGTTGGTCGTCCCCAAGTCGATGCCTATAATCTTTCCCATATCTAGAAATCCTCCTTAATTCTGATCTGAATGTTCACTGTGTACATGTTCCTTATGTTTATGTTGCCGCTTGCTGACCGATACCTTGGCCGGCCGCAGCAACCTTTTGTTCAAAGTGTAACCCTTCTCAAACTCGCGGACGATCTTATTGTCGTCATGCTCCGCGCTCTCCTCCTGAAGCATCGCCTCGTGAACGTAGGGATCGAATTCTTTTCCTTCGGTCTCCACCTCTTCGACGCCGTGCTTCCTCAGACAGCCTATGAACTGCTCCTTCGCCAGTTCCAAGCCCTTCTTGAAACCTTCGAAGTCATTCGAACTACCCGCGTGGTCAATGGCCCGGTTCAGACTATCCAAGAAAGGAAGGATATCCTTGATGATGCACTCGTTTCCGTATTTAATCGCATCGGCCTTCTCTTTCTGTGCCCTTTTCTTCAAGTTATCCAGTTCCGCCACGGCCCGCACGTACCTATCGTAGTTCTCCGCCGCCTCTTTTTCCTTCTCCTTCAGTCTGGCCAGAAGCTCCTCAGCGCCACCGCTCTCCCAAACGAGGCCTTCTTCGCCCGCGTCCGTCTCAACCGGGGCATCTTCACCATTTCCGTGCTTCTTTACCATTCCTACGCTTCGTTCCTTTCCTATTATCCGTATGCTATCTATTTCAGATCTGGTTTCTGAAACAGTTTCAAATCAATCATTTCGCAGATCACATGGCCCGCGGTAATATGAACCTCCTGGATCCGCGCCGTGTTGCCCGATGATACATGGAGGGAATAGTCGGCTATCTTAGCAATCTCTCCTCCATCTTTCCCCGTTAGCCCCACAGTGATAAGCCCGATCTTCTTGGCCGTCTCCAACCCTTTAAGGACATTTGCAGAATTACCGCTCGTGCTTATCCCCCAAGCCACATCCCCTGCCTGGCCCAACGCCCTGATCTGCTTGGCGAAGATGTCCGAAAAGTCGTAATCGTTGCCGATACTCGTGATAACTGAGCTATCCGTCGTTAACGCCAGGGCGGGCAGCGGCGGTCTCTCGATGAGAAATCTATTCACAAATTCCGCAGCCAGATGTTGAGCGTCAGCAGCGCTACCACCGTTTCCGAAGAGCAGGATCTTATTGCCCGCCTTAAGGGCTGCCGTCAGGGCTTCAACAACCGCGACAAGCTTTCCCAGGTTTTCATTGACGAAGACTTCCTTTAACTGGCTACTTTCCTTAAATATTTTAACTATGTAGTCTTCCATCACCCTCCGCTTGACCGTCGATTCCAGCCAGCCTCGAAATTTTACCTAATATATTGACGTAGCTATACCCTGTCAAGGCGAGGGCCCCAATTTGTCAGCAAAAAAGGGCTTGCGGGGTTGAACCAATCGGAATTGTGAAGATCATCAGGCCTGGGAACGGTAGCGATCGCGCAGCTCCGCGCGCTTTCCCCGGTTCCAGCCGGAGATGCGACTGAAGTACTGACTGATCCGGGCGATTCCGTCAATCCGGTCGGAGTCGCATGCGGGACATTTGTCGTATAGCCCCCGGGAGGTATTTCCGCAGGAAAGGCAGGTGGTAAACTCCGGTGAGAAAAGGACTTGCCGGTTTTCCGTCTCGCGGAAGATCTTTATGATAAGCTGAGTAATTGTCTCGGCCATCGGAGGATCTCTGTCGAGCCACAGTTGGGTAAGTGAGCCGGCCAAGAAATAGGAGTGAAACCGCCCTTCCATCGCGACCCGATCCCAAAAGCCAATCGGGGCACCGACGCTTAAATGGCTGGAGTTATTGTAGTAAACCTCGCCTTTCGCAAAATCCCCTTTCACGAAGCGTCCCGCCTCAGGAGAATAGTATTTGAGATCCAGTTTGGCGAACCGGTACGCCGTCGTCTCGGCCGGCGTTTGCTCAAGGGGAAAGGACATCTTCTTTTTGCGACCTATCCTTTCGGCCTGCGTCTTGACGCGGGCGATGACCGC
>JAQULV010000058.1 GCA_028718405.1 Smithellaceae bacterium | reverse complement strand
CGTAATGGTCAGAAGCGAGGGGGCAGCGCCGTATGTCATTGCTTCCTCTCCATGATTTCGCAAATCCATCTTTCATACCAACAGCCATGTGGAAAGGGGTTCAGAAAGCCGCAGTGCCCACCGTGTTTCTGAAGCTGGATGTCAAGATACTGGTTCTTTCTAAAGGTGAGCAGGTCGTCAGGGGGTATAACAGGGTCATCGACGGAAGCGATTACCGTCACAGGGAGGGCCAGGGAACGAAGAGAGTCATCCGTGATCGTGTATGTGTAGAAATAGTCCCGCACCGTCGGGAAATCGGGATAGTAGGGCATGAGGGCCTCTGTCATTTCCATGCAGGTACGAAATCTAAGAGCATATGAGAAGTCGTAGATTTCGGGATAGAGCTGCTGCTTCTTTAGAAGCGAAGCCTTCCATTTTTTGAGAAAGTAGCGTCGATAAACTAGGGGCCCATGGTCTATCGCAAGAGTCGTCTTGTAAGGATCAAGGGCCGGGCTGACGGCGAAGATATGGTTCAGTGAAGGTATCCTGCTGCTTACTGAATCATGGCTAGCGATCCTCAGGGCGAAGTTTCCTCCGAGGGAGAAACCGATCAAAAAACAGGGGAGCATAGGGTTAAGGAAAGCGATCTGGGCGACTGCAGAGAACGTCTCATCGATAAGTGCTCCATGGAAGAGGCCGTTGTTCAGATGATGGCTGTTGCCATGGTCCCGCAGGTTTAAACGGAAAACGTCATAGTCCCGCTCATGCAAATAGAAACCCGTGGAGATCATATAGGCCGAACTGGAACTGCCCTCCCAACCGTGGATCAAGACGACCACACCCTTTGGATGTCCGGATTTCGTCGGGGTGTAGTATCCCAACAATCTTACTCCGTCTTCAGTCTTCAGGATCATCTGTTTGTCGCGCCCCATTTGCTTCCTCCAGTTCCGCATCCCCATGCTAGCGAAAATAGTCTGCAGGTGTCTGTTCCTGGCAAAGTATTGAGGCTTGAAGTCTTCCATGGTTCTGAGAACTATATGGTACACCGTGAAAAGTCAATATTTTCGAGCGAAGATCAAAAATATGGTAAAAATTATCGATTGACTCATGTGACCCTTTTATCTAATGTAGAAGAGTAGATGTAACAGTTGTACCTTGCGGTGGCGGTGGCGAAAGTACATGATACTGAAACAATAATTATGAAGCAATAATGATCGGTAGTATCCAAGATCCCCATCCCGATAAAAGTCAAGCAAGCAAATGAAAAGGAGATCATCATGGAAGAGAAGTCGAGAATCAAATTCAATCCTCAATCCCGTGAATTCGAGATCGAGGGATCAGAGGCATTTGTAAAAAAATATTTCGTGAAGATTCAGGAAATGATCTCGTCTGTGCCTCTTGAATCGAATGCCAAGACGGCTCTGCGTACCCCGGGAAGAAGAAGGGGACGGCCTGCGAAAGATACACCAAGCAGGAAGGAATCGAACGTAAGTACAATCCTGAATCTGATCTATGGAAGTAAGAAAGGTATGAGCACAACAGAACTGGAGACCAAGTCCGGGCTGACGGATAGGCAAATCTGGGGCGTGATCTATAGGGCTGAAAAAGCGGGGAAGATCAAGAAAACGGCGCGGGGCGTTTATACCGCAACTTGAGAAGGCGCTGATCTTTGGGCAGTGGATTTCATGACTCGGACATCTTTTTTTTGATGCCCTTGATATAGGCGACAGCTTTCTTCGCCAGTTCATGCCTTTGCCGGCAGTCGGCAATAGTGCGGACCAGGGCGCTGCCGATAACCACGCCGTCGGAGAGCCTCGATATGTCGTATGCCTGCGCCGCGTCCGTGATGCCGAATCCCACCACCACAGGAAGATTTGTCGCCCTCCGTATACGTTCCACGTCTTTCCGGATACTCTGGGGGCTGGGACGTGATGTTCCTGTAACACCCGTGATCGACACATAGTACACGAACCCCCCCGCATTCTTCGTGATATCCTTTACTCTTTGATCGTCCGTCGTTGGAGCGACCAGCGTTATGAATTCCAGCCCCAGACAGTCGGTATACGTGCGCAGTTCCTGTGCCTCTTCGGGAGGAAGATCCACAACCAGAATACCATCCACCCCGGCTTTCATTGCCTCCGTTGCGAAAGCCTGCTGTCCGAAAGAATGAATCGGATTGTAGTATCCGAACAGAACGATAGGAATCTGTGAAAGTTGTCGTACGCGCTTTATCATAGCAAGAATCGATCGAAGATTGGTGCCCGAACGAAGAGCCCGTTGCGCAGCGGCCTGTATAATAGGTCCGTCGGCGGTCGGGTCCGAAAAAGGGACCCCAACCTCTATAATATCGGCACCGGCCCTTTCCAGCGAAAGGATGATCTCTTCCGTGGCGAGCAAATCGGGATCGCCGGCCGTGATATACACGACGAGGGCCTTTTCGCTATCTTTCCTAAGCTGGTGAAATTTATCCGCTATTCTGCCCATATCCTCAAGCCTCCATCATGCGCGCGATAACTTCCGCGTCCTTATCCCCCCGTCCGGAGAGATTGACGATGA
This sequence comes from Smithellaceae bacterium, assembly GCA_028718405.1. GTDB lineage: Bacteria > Desulfobacterota > Syntrophia > Syntrophales > JAQULV01 > JAQULV01. The sequence continues at coordinate 4,800 of JAQULV010000058.1, read as the reverse complement.
CCACCTCATTACGCCGTAGCTTCGGAGCGATCTTAATTGCGTAAGCCAGGGCATGCGAACTTTCCAGGGCCGGGATAATCCCTTCGAGTCGGGACAGCAAGTTGAAGGCGGCAATGGCTTCTTGATCCGTAATCGTCACGTAACTAGCACGTCCCGAGGTCTGAAAGAAGCTGTGCTCGGGTCCGACGCCCGGGTAATCCAGGCCGGCAGCAAGTGAATAGGCGTCATTAACTTGACCATCTTTGTCTTGCAGCAGATAGGTGCGGTTCCCGTGGAGCACGCCTATCTTGCCGGCCGTGATGCTCGCAGCGTGCTTGCCAGTTCTTAACCCCATCCCCGCCGCCTCGACTCCGATAAGTTTCACATCACGCTCGTTGCGGAAGGGATAAAAGAGACCCATAGCGTTGCTTCCTCCACCGACACAGGCGATCAGATAATCGGGCAGCCGGGCTTCGCGGCGCAGGATTTGGCGTTTCGCCTCACGTCCGATGACACTTTGAAAATTGCGAACCATCATGGGGTAAGGGTGAGGTCCAGCCGTGGTGCCGATGACATAATAGGTGTCACGTACGTGGGTTACCCACTGGCGCATCGCTTCGTTCATGGCGTCTTTCAACGTTTTGGTACCGGAGGTAACGGGAACCACTTCCGCACCTAAAATCTTCATGCGAAAAACGTTGGGTGCCTGCCGGGACATATCCTCTTCACCCATGAAGATACGGCACGACATGCCGAAAAGTGCCGCTACCGTGGCGGTAGCGACGCCATGCTGACCGGCACCGGTTTCGGCGATAACGTGTTTCTTCCCCATACGTTTTGCCAGAAGCGCTTGCCCCAGGGTATTGTTGATCTTATGGGAACCGGTGTGATTAAGGTCCTCTCGCTTCAAGTAAAGCTTTGCCCCGCCGAGCTCTTCGGTGAGTCGCTCGGCAAAGTAGAGCGGCGTTTCTCTGCCGGCGTATTGCTTGAGGTAATAACGCAGTTCCGTTTGGAAGATCTCGTCCTTAGCGGCTTCGGCATAAGCCTTCTCTAATTCCAGTAATGCTGGCATCAACGTTTCGGAGGCATAGCGGCCCCCGAATATTCCAAAATGTCCTTTTCGGTCCGGTTGCGTTTTACCCATGACGATGCCTCTCCAACTGGTTATCTGACTCTCTGATTAGGGATATGATCCGTCTCATTTTTTCATGATCCTTGATTCCCGGCGCATTCTCACAGCCGCTGTTAATGTCTACACCCCAAGGTCTCACACTGTTTAGAGCGTCCCGAACGTTCGCCGCATTGATCCCGCCGGAGAGGATCAACCGGTGTTTCTTCCCAATCTCGCAAGCCAAAACCCAGTTGGCCGTTTGTCCCGTTCCGCCATAGAGGGTTTCCGTCCGGCTATCCACGAGAAACGCGGAAACCTTGTAGGACGCCAAAGTGATGAGATCTTCCCGATTCTTTGGCGAGACGGCCTTAATGAGACGGAAAGGGTCGAAACCTTCACAGTACCCTGGGGATTCGTCGCCGTGAAGCTGAATAGTATTGCAGGGGCAATGCCCCTGGATGCGCTGCGCAATTTCATTCACAAAAACGCCGACAGTTGTTATGTCTGTGGGAAGTCTTGAGATGATAGTTTGCGCTTTTTCGAAGTCAATAAAACGCGGGCTTTTCTCAAAGAATATGAACCCCAGAGCATCGGCACCCATTTGGATGGCTGCCTCCGCATCCCACAGGTTAGTTATACCGCAGATCTTGATCCAGGTCATAGCTACTGGTCCCGTCCCAAGAGAGATCTCAACTTCAACCCTATGTCCGGGGCGTTCATAAGAGTCTCGCCAATGAGAAATATTCTAATGCCAGCCTCTTGAAGGATCTCTATATCCCCTCGATTACGGACACCGCTCTCCGAAATCAATATCTTGCTGCGAGGAACGGATGCCGCGATCCTTACGGCCGTGCCAAGATCAGTCGTGAAGTTCTTAAGATCGCGATTGTTGATGCCGATGATGTCGGCTCTAGCTTGCAGCACGGGCTGCAATTCTTCGTCGCTGTGGATCTCAAAAAGGGGATGAAGGCCCAATTCTAAGGAGAGCGAGCCGTAATCGCGCAATTGTGAAGGACTGAGAATTGCAGCAATAAGAAGAACGGCATCGGCGCCCATGGCCCGGGACTGAAATATCTGGTATTCGTCGATGATGAAATCCTTGCGAAGGAGCGGCAGAGACACGCGGTCCCTGATTTGAGACAGAAAAGAAATGTCGCCGCCAAAGAATTTATTATCGGTAAGAATTGACAAGGCGGTCGCACCATTTGACGCATAGATATTGGCGATGCGCAGATGGTCAAAATCTTCTCTTAGGATGCCGCGGGAAGGAGAGCGACGTTTAATCTCAGCGATGATCGCGCAATCCTTTCGTGAGATCGCCTGCTTGAAATCGCGGCACGCAGGAAGATCGGAGATCATTGCTCGCAGCTCGGCAAGCGGACAGACGCTTTTCATCCGTCCCAACTCGACTTTCTTTGTGTGAATTATGTCGTCAAGAATCATTCTCGTCAACGATTGGTCATTTCGATCAAAGCGCGAAGTTTCTTTATCGCCCGCCCGTCGTCGATACATTCCGCGGCGACGGAAAGCCCTTCCGCGAGCGAGGAAGCCTTCTCTGCGGCCATAATGGCGAGGGCAGCGTTGAGGAGCACGATGCGGCGAGGTGCGCCCTGCTCGCCGGACAGGATGGTCGCAGTAATCCGGGCATTCTCCGTGGCGTCGCCGCCGCGAAGTTCCAAGGGATCGGAGGGCTCGCCGAATACCGCGACTGGGTCAATATTGTAGGCGGTGACCATACCGTCTCGCAGTTCGGCCACCCTTGTCTCCGTTGTTACCGTGGCCTCGTCGAGCCCGTCGAGCCCGTGGACGACAAAGGCTCGTTTCGTTCCCAACCTGTTAAGCACTCCCGCGAACATTTCCGTCAATCGTGGATCGTAAACGCCGATCAGTTGGCAAGTGGCACCGGCAGGATTCGTCAATGGACCGAGCATGTTAAAGATGGTACGAATACCGATTTCTCTTCTCGGGCCAATGGCGTGTTTCATCGCGCCGTGCAGTTTGGGCGCGAATAGAAAGCCGATGCCAATCTGTTGGATGCACTCTTCTACGACCTCGGGACCGGCATCGATATTTACGCCCAGTGCTTCCAAAACATCGGCACTTCCGCAGCCGCTGGAGACGGCGCGGTTGCCGTGTTTGGCGACGGTTATGCCGGCGGCGGCGGCTACGAAGGCGGTGGTTGTAGAGATGTTGAAGGTATGCGAGCGATCGCCCCCTGTGCCACAGGTGTCAACGATGACCGACGAACGCGCGTCGATTCTGGTGGCCTTCTGGCGCATGATCCGTGCCGCCCCCGCTACTTCCTCGACAGTTTCCCCTTTGACACGAAGGGCGGTTATGAAGGCGGCGATCTGGCTGGGGGTGGCCGCCCCTTCCATGATTTCGTCCATGACGGCCATCATCTCGCCTTCGCTCAGATCGACGCTGCCGACAACTTTTTCAATGGCTTCTCTAATCATCGTTCGCTCCTTCAATTAATCATATCCAGAAAATTCTTCACAATGCGCTTGCCGTTCGGAGTGAGAATGGATTCGGGATGAAATTGTATGCCTTCGACCGGCAGCCGACGGTGGCGGATGCCCATGATCTCTCCCTCTTCCGTTTCAGCGCTGACCTCAAGAATGGCAGGAAGGCTCTCACGCTTGATAATCAGCGAGTGATAGCGCCCGGCCGGGAAAGGATTAGGCAGACCTTGGAAGATTGTTCTGCCGTCGTTGTGTATAGGCGAGGTCTTGCCGTGCATTATCCTGTCGGCGCGAACGATATCCGCCCCAAAAGCGTAGCCGATAGATTGATGGCCCAGACAGACGCCAAGGATAGGCATACGATCGGCAAAGTGTCGAATCACGTCTACCGTTATGCCCGCGTCTTTCGGCGTGCATGGGCCCGGAGAGATGAATATGGCCTGCGGGGCTAAATCTTCGATCTGGGGAAGGTCAATATCGTCATTTCTGCGGACGAGGACCTCGGTCCCAAGCTGCCGCAGGTACTGGACCAAGTTGTAGGTAAAGGAATCGTAGTTGTCGATCATCAATATCATGGCGATCCTCGCTAATCTCTTTTGATATTAAAATTGTGCGCGGCCATATCAATCGCCTTAACCATCGCGGCCGCCTTGTTGACGGTTTCCCGATACTCCGTCTCGGGATCAGAATCGGCGACAATCCCAGCACCGGCCTGAATGTAAATCCCTCCCTCCCGCGCCAGCATCGTACGAATCGTGATACAGAAATCCATATTACCGGTAAAACTGAAATATCCGACGGCGCCGCCGTAGGGACCGCGCCGCGAGGGTTCCAACTCGTCGATTATCTCCATGGCCCTGATCTTCGGGGCGCCGCTCAGGGTTCCGGCAGGAAAAGTTGCCTTTAGGACGTCGAAACAGTCTTTGTCATTTTCCAGGAGTGCCTGAACATGAGACACCAGGTGCATAACGTGGGAATACCTTTCAACGGTCATAAGCTGGTTTACCTGAACGGATCCTGTCCGAGCGATCCTGCCGAGATCGTTTCTGCCCAGATCGACGAGCATCACATGTTCGGCTTTCTCTTTGGCATCTTCCAGGAGTTCATGGGAAAGCCGGCGATCCTCCTGTTCCGTATCACCGCGCCCCCTCGTTCCCGCAATGGGGCGTAACTCGACGATGCCCTCTTCAAGCCTTACCATAACCTCAGGGGACGAACCAATGAGGGCCATTTGCTGGGCTTTGA
>JAQULV010000057.1 GCA_028718405.1 Smithellaceae bacterium | reverse complement strand
GTCGGTTCATCGGCGAGCACGACGGATGGTTCCATGACCAGGGCCCGGGCCACGGCGACGCGCTGTTGCTCGCCTCCGGAGAGCTCGCCCGGCTTGTGGGTCAGACGCGCCGAAAGCCCCACCTCACTCAAGATCTCCTGTGCCCGGCAGAGGGCCTTCTTCTTCGACAGGCCGTTGATCATAGCGGGCATGGCGACGTTTTCCAGGCTTGTAAACTCGGGCAGCAGGTGATGAAACTGAAAGACGAAACCGATGTTCCGATTGCGGAAATCGGCCAGCTTCCGGTCCGAGTACGAGAATATATCTATCCCTCCGTAGGTAAGCGAGCCCGACGACGGATGGTCCAGGGTCCCCAGGATGTGGATCAACGTGCTCTTGCCAGCCCCGGAGGCGCCGAGGATCGCCAGCGTCTCGCCTTTGGCGATCTCCAGATCGAGCCCCTTGAGCACCTCGATTCTGCTGCCGTCCTTGACGAAGGTCTTAGTTAGATTCTTTATCTCAATCTTCATTCGTAGCGCAACGCCTCCACGGGGTCGAGCTTGGCCGCCTTGTACGAAGGATAAAGGGTCGACAGGAAGCTCAGAAGGACGGAGGCCAGAACGATGACGACTACATCGGGATAACTGACAAGCGACGGTAGTTCGTTGAGATAGTAGACGTCGCCCGGCAGAAACTTGATGCCGAAGAGGTTTTCCACGAAGAGCGACACCGCCGTCAGGTTATGGGCAATGAGAAGACCGCCTAGACACCCCAGGAGCGTCCCGATCCCGCCGATGATGAGACCTTGAAAGATGAATATCTTCATGATGCTGCCGGAGGAGGCGCCCATTGATTTCAGGATGGCGATGTCGCGATGTTTCTCCATCACCACCATGATCAGGGTGATGATGATATTGAAGGCGGCAACCAGCACGATCAGCGACAGGATCAGAAACATGACCCGTTTTTCCAGTTTCAGAGCGGCGAAGAGGTTCTTGTTCATCTCCATCCAGTTTCGCGCCCAGTAGGGATAGCCCAGCTTCTCCTCGATCGACTTGCCGATGGCATCGGCCTTATAGATATCGTCCACCTTGATCTCTATGCCCGTAACGGCGCTGCCCATCCCGAGGAAGTCCTGACAATCGGGAAGTGAAAGGAAAGCCAAGGTTGAATCGTACTCGTAGAAGCCCGAGTCGAAGATCCCCACCACCTCGAATTTCTTCAACCGCGGGACCATCCCCATAGGCGTGGAGATCCCCATGGGCGAGATGATGCTCACCGTGTCGTGGAGAAACAGCCCCATGTTCTTGGCCAACTCGCGGCCGACCACGATACCCGGGACACCTTTCTTCTTCTCACCCGTCAGCGCGCCCATGCTGCCTGACTGCATGCGACCCACATTGATCACCTTCAGCGCGTCACCGGGGTTGAGCCCCCGGAGTATCACGCCGCTTATATTATCGCCACTTTTTAGCATGGCCTGGCTGTAGATGAAAGGCGTGGCGGCGGCAACGCCCGGCACCTGCTTCACTTGCCCCATGACTTTTTCGTAGTCGGCCATCGCTCCGGTGTATTCCATGACGACGACGTGAGAGTTGATTCCCAGGATCTTGTTGCGGAGGTCCGTTTCGAAGCCGTTCATCACCGCCAGCACGATGATCAGGGCGGCCACACCCAGGAAGATACCGATGACGGAGATGAGCGTCGTTACGGAAACAAAGACCTGTTTTCGCTTTGCCCGCAGGTAACGAAGACCGATAAAGAATTCGTAGGACATGCGCTATTCTTCCTTGCTGCGCAGATGGGGAAAGAGGATCACGTCGCGTATGGAGGCGGAGTCAGTAAAGAGCATCACGAGCCTGTCGATCCCTATCCCTTCGCCCGCCGTGGGAGGCATGGCCGTCTCCAGGACACCTATGTAGTCCTCATCCATCTCGTGGGCCTCTTCATCGCCCGCTTCCCTCTGGGCAAGCTGCATCTCGAAGCGGCCCCGCTGATCCACGGGATCGTTCAGCTCCGAGAAGGCGTTGGCAATCTCCCGACCGGCGATGTAAAGCTCGAAGCGATCGGTGAAAGAAGGATCCGTCACGTTGCGGCGCGAAAGCGGCGATACCTCCACGGGATACTGGGTAACGAAGGTCGGCTGCAAGAGCTTTTCCTCGACCAGCTCCTCAAAGATCGTCATGAGAACCTTTCCCAAAGGGTCGGACGCGGGGACATCCATGCCTTTGCCCTTGGCGAACTCGTGCGCCTTCGCGACATCGGAGAGGGTCTGTTCGTCCATCCCGGCATCGCTTCTCAACGCCTCGATCACGGAGATGCGGCGCCAGGGAGGGGTAAGATCGATCTCCCGGTCCTGGTAGGTAAATTTGAGGGAGCCGAAGATATTCTCCGCGAGGTAGCAGAAGAGCTCCTCGGTCAACGCCATGAGGTCCTCGTAGGTCGCGTAGGCCTGATAGAACTCCATCATGGTGAACTCGGGGTTGTGGAAGGTGGAGATGCCCTCGTTGCGGAAGTTGCGGTTGATCTCGTAGACCCGTTCAAGCCCCCCCGTTACAAGGCGTTTCAGATAAAGCTCGGGAGCAATGCGCAGGTACAGGTCCATGTTCAGGGCGTTGTGGTGCGTCTTGAAGGGCTTAGCAACGGCGCCTCCGGCCCGGGGCTGCATCATGGGCGTCTCCACTTCCAGGAAGTCTTTGTCGTCCATGAATTGGCGGATCAATTTGATAATCAGGCTCCGTCTTACGAATACCTCGCGTACCTTGGGGTTGGAGATAAGATCGAGGTGTCGCTGACGGTAACGCACCTCGACATCGGTTAGCCCGTGCCATTTCTCCGGCAGTGGACGCACTGCCTTGGAGAGAAGCTTGAACTCATCGGCGTCGACGGTGAGTTCGCCCGTCTTGGTTCGAAAGAGTTTCCCCTTCACGAAGACGATATCGCCCACGTCGAGCTTCTTGAAGACCTGAAAACTATCTTCGCCCACATGGTCCTTCCGCACAAAGGCCTGAAACCGGCCCTTGCGATCCTGGATACTGATGAAGGCCCCCTTGCCAAAGTCCCTGACGGCCATCATCCTCCCGGCCAACGTGAAACTCTTATCCAAGGCGGCCAGGCCGTCCTGATCGAGCCCCGCGGCCGCATCGATGATCGAGGCTGTGGTGTCGTCCACGCGACAATCGTTGGTGTACAGATCGACGCCTTTCTGTTTCAGTTCCTCTATTTTCTGCTTGCGTCTTTTGAGCAGCTCATTTTCTTCCATAAGATACGCAAATCGCCTCTCTATAATTGGGCTCCAGTACAGGATCAGACTGCGATACAAAGTTAGATTGACTATATTTTTTTTGGTGATTAGTCAAGCAAGATTTGAGGTTGCCATGGCCTAAGAAGTTGTGTATGATCGCCCCACATAAGGCCAGAAAGGAACAATTAAAGATTATGATCAACAAGGCGATCTTGGTGGGCAGGCTCGGCAAGGATCCGGAGGTGCGCTACACACCCGACGGCACCATGGTAACCAACTTCAGTCTGGCCACGGATGAACAGTGGAAGGACAAGGCGGGGGAAAAGGTCCAGAAGACCGAATGGCACCGGATCGTCACCTTCGGAAAGTTGGCGGAGATCTGCGGGAACTACCTGGCCAAGGGAAAGCTGGTCTACATCGAGGGAAAGATCCAGACGCGCTCCTGGGACGATAAGGACGGCGTCAAGCGCTATTCCACCGAGATTGTTGCCAACAATATGATGATGCTTGACTCGAAGGGATCCGGCCGGGATTTGAATACCGAGGGCGCCGAGGCAACCCCGCCCTATCCGGGCATGGAAGCCGCAAACGAAGACGACGTGCCCTTCTAGGCCCGTTTCATTTGGGTTCTATCTTCTTCTTATCTTCAGGTGTTACGTCGATCTCGTCGGGTTCGCGCGTCGCTTTCTTGAAATTCCTGATGCTCTTACCGATGGCGCCGCCGATCTCGGGCAGCCGGCCGGCCCCGAAGACGATCAGAACGATTACGAGTATAATTATCAATTCCGGCACGCCGATTCCAAACATGGTCTTTCACCTCTCTTAAGTGCTATTTACATTCTGGGCAGATCGCGAAATCTCTGCGGATCTTCATCGAGCCACTTGCGGCGGCTATTTGACGTTTCAGTGGGTTGGCTGCCCGCCTTTTCCGGTTGAGCTGCTGCCGCCTCGGCCTGTCTGCTGCCCTGCCCGTTTGTCACCTTCGACCCCTGAGCGGAAGCGGCGCCACTCTTAAAGGGAGTTTGGCCTCCCCCCGCTGGCTTGACGGCGGCTGGTGCACCCGCTTTCTGCGGAAGCTGCAAATTCACTACCTGACCTTTGCTACCTAAGCTCCCCAACGACCTACCTTGGAATGAAACGTCAACGCCTCCCGCATTACCGATCCGCAGGGAAAAACCCTCGCGGGCGGTCCTTTCGAAACGCTCACCTGCCTTGAGGGTAACCTCCTGGGAAGCACCGCCGTCGGATGCAATCTTCACCCAACTGGGCTCCCGCGCCACGAGCACGAGGCTGTAAGGTCCCCGCAGAGCGGGCGGTGCCGCCGGTGCACTGGCGGCCACGGCAGGCTTGGTGGCCTGCGTCAGCGGAGGCACGGCGGAAGGAGAGGCCGGCTGCGCTTGTCCCTCAGTAGCTGGCAAGGACGGAATTTCTTGTCTCTGAACACCCAGGGGCGCCGGTTCTTCAAGTGAGTTGTAGGTGATGTCCGTCTGGTAATGGGAAGATATGGAGTAGACAACCACGCCGATGAGAACGACGACGGCAGCGAGCCAGAAGAGGAATTTGTAACGGGAAAGATCCAGGGACGGCTCTTTTCGCGGGGCGGTTTGTTCCTTTTGCGTCACCGGACTCTGCGCACGTAGATAACCTTCGTAAGCGCCGAGGAGCTGCTGTTCGTCGACACCCAGCATCTGACAATAGGTCTTGATGAAGGTCTTAGTATAGACGGGTGCCGGCAGAGACGTGAAATCCCCCGCTTCTATGGCTTCCAGATTGACCTTGCTGATGCGCGTCTTCTGGAAGATATCGTCGAGGGTTATCCCCTGAGATTCGCGAAGCGCCTTGAAATCGGAAGGTGCAGCCGCGCCCTTTTTTTCGTCAGTTTCCGCCACGATCTTCTCCGTACTTCCCACCAACAGATTGATATAAGTGGTGAATTGTTTCACTATCACCACTTCCAGAAGGACGCAACAGAAAAGATACCTCCGCATCTTTATTTCCCCTGGCAATTTGCCGGGCTTTATGGTGCTATCGCGAAAAAAGAAAACCGAGAGCTGGTACCGATGAAAGGATATGAGAAACTGGCGGTGGCAGTGGCCCGCGAGGCGGGAGCCCTCCTGAGAAAGAGGTTCACGGAAAAGCACACGGTCGAATACAAGGGTGAGATCAACATCGTTACGGAGGCGGACCGTCTCGCTGAAGACCTGATCATCGGCCGGATCAGCGCGGAGTTTCCCGACCATGATATCCTGGCGGAGGAATCGGCGGCCACTGACCGGGGCGCGTCCTATCGCTGGATCATCGATCCTCTGGACGGCACAACCAACTACGCCCATGGTTACCCGGTTTTTTGCGTCTCCATCGCGTTGGAAAGAGAGGGTGAAATTGTCCTCGGCGTCGTGCACAACCCCATGCTGAAGGAGATGTTCGTCGCCGTCCGCGGGGGCGGCGCCCGCCTTAACGGCCAGCGTATATCCGTCTCGAAGACAAACCGTCTCGCCCGCAGTCTCCTCGCCACGGGATTTCCCTACGATATCCGCGAAAGCTCCGATAACAACATCGACTACTTTACGCTCATGGCCTTGAGCGCCCAAGCAATCAGACGCGCGGGCTCGGCCGCGCTGGACATGTCTTACGTCGCCTGCGGCCGGTTCGACGGCTTCTGGGAACTGAAGCTCATGCCCTGGGACACGGCCGCCGGCTGGCTTCTCATCGAAGAGGCCGGCGGGAGCGTCACCGATATCCACGGACGACCCTTCCGACTGAGATCCCCCCACGCCCTGGCGTCCAACGCCCTGATACACGGACAGATGATCGAAACCCTGAAAAGGGCCGATCGAAGCCGCACGCCGACATAAACAGCATCCACCCCCACCGCACCCCTTGACAGGCGGAAATCCATAGCTAAATTATTTTTGATTTCTGACTAGTCAATGAAATCGATTGGTTACGTGTATGAATTTTGAAAGATGCTATCCAAACGCAAACGAGAAAGGAGGTAAAGTTTTTATGTTTGCACCGACTATATGGCGCTTCGGGAAGATGATGGACCCCTTGCACGAGATGCAGCGTCTGCAAAGGGATATGAATCGTCTCTTTGCCGGAGTTATTCAGCCGACGACGAATGATTACCCCGCCGTGAATGTCTGGACGGGGAAGGAAGGCGCCGTCATCACGGCCGAGCTCCCGGGAATGGATACGGCGGATTTGGATATCTCCGTCGTGGCCGATACGGTAACGATCAGCGGAACCCGCTTAGAAGAGCCGTTGAAGGAGGGGGAGAATTATCACCGCCAGGAGAGAAGCTACGGGCCTTTTACCAGAACTCTCCAGCTTCCCTTCAGTATCGACCCGGAGAAGGTGGAAGCCAAATACGAAAAAGGCGTCCTGAAAGTAACGGTAACAAGGGCCCAGATCGATAAGCCCCGCAAGATAGAAATCAAATCAGAATAGGAGGGACACCATGGCCGAAGAAAAAGATTTGCGGCCGGAGGCGAACTCCGGTCTGACAACGGAAAGGACCCGCGCCAAGAAGGTATATCTGCCGAAAGTCGACATCTACGAGACGGCGGATACTATCGTCATGGCGGCCGATATGCCCGGTGTGGATGAGAAGTCCGTAAATGTGATGCTGGAGAAGAACGTTCTTACCATCGGTGGCGCGGTAACGCCCGCTGAGTTTGAAGGTTACAGCATGGCCTACGCGGAATACGACACCGGGGATTTTGAGCGCGCCTTCACCATATCTGACGAGGTGGACAAGGACGGGATCGAGGCCGTAGTAAAGAATGGGGTCCTGAAGGTAATACTTCCCAAGGCGAGCAACCTCAAGGCGAGAAAGATCGCAATCAAAACAGAATAAAAGTGTGCGTCTTCCAGCGCCGGGGCGGGATCATGTATCCCGCCTTCTTTTTTATTTAGTCGGGGATTACCTTCACGATCACCCTTCTCGTCCTGGGGCCGTCGAACTCGCAGAAGAAGAGGGCCTGCCAGGTCCCCAGGGCAAGGTCGCCGTCTTCGATGAAGACTGTCTCCGAGGAGCCGACGAGCGACGCTTTCACATGGGCCGCGGCGTTTCCCTCGCTGTGCCGGTAGTGGCCCTCCTGAGGAGCGAGCTTCTCCAGGGACGTAAGAA
>JAQULV010000056.1 GCA_028718405.1 Smithellaceae bacterium | reverse complement strand
TGCAGTCCGCCACGGCGAGCTTTTCCATTCGGGGAAGCTCCTCTACGACACCGTCAGGATAGAGAATCTTGATCACGTTGGTATCGGTTTGAAACCCGGCCCCTTCCATGGTTAAATCGTTGGCGACGATCAAATCCATGTTCTTTGCCATAAGTTTTTCCCGCGCGTTCTCCAGGAGGTTCTCCGACTCCATGGCAAACCCGACGAGGGTTCTGTTTCCCTTGCGCTTGCCTATTTCCGCGATGATATCGGGGTTACGCTCGAGACAGATCTCCAACGTCCCTTCTTTTTTCTTTATCTTCTCGCCTTCACAGTGCGAGGGCCGATAATCGGCCACGGCGGCAGCCTTGATCACGATCGTGGCTGTGTCCAGATTCGTCATCACGGCGTCTTTCATCTGCAAGGCGCTGGAGACGCTCACGCGTGTCACGCCGCGCGGTACGGAGAGAGAAACAGGTCCGCTCACGAGCGTCACCTCCGCTCCCCGGCGACGAGCCGCCCGAGCCAGGGCATATCCCATCTTGCCGGAAGAATAATTGGTGATGAAGCGAACGGGATCAAAGGGCTCCCTTGTCGGACCTGCCGTGATGAGAAATCTTTCTCCGTAAAGGTCCTTCGGGGCAAGGATATACTCCGTCTCCTCCACGATCTGTGTCACATCGATCAGTCTACCCGGACCTTCTGTTTTGCAGGCAAGCTCACCGTAGCCCGTTTCCATGATGTGGTAGCCCAAGGTCTCAAGTCTTTCGATGTTTCCCTGAACGATGGGATTCGCGTACATATTGCTGTTCATGGCCGGGCAGATTAGTACGGGGGCCTTCGTTGCCATGACGGTCGTCGTAAGCAGGTCGTCGGCAATGCCGGAAGCGACCTTGCCGATGAAGTTAGCCGTTGCCGGAGCAACGATGACGATATCCGCCCATTCAGCCAACGTTATGTGGGCGATCTCGTAATCTTCGGGCGCCCCGAACATCGCGGCGGCCACGGGGCGGCACGAAAGGGTCTGCATCGTCATGGGCGTTATGAATTCCTGCGCGCTTTTCGTCATGACGATCTTGACGAGGGCCTTTTCTCCTACGAACAGCCTTGTCAACTCGGCCGCTTTATAAGCAGCGATACCGCCGGTGATTCCCAGGATGATCTTCTTTCCTTCCAGCATCCTCGTTCCTTCCCAAGGAGATTAATCCGAAAATACGGAGAATATATAGCAATTCCCATCTACAACTTCAAGAATTTAATAGTTGTTTCTCCCGCTGCGGCTTTGGACTTGCAAAAGAGGATAAATGTGACTATAAACCCTGTCCCGAGGCAGGACCTCCCGAGACGCGCCGCCAGTGCGGGGAAGCGAGCGGGAATAGAGAATAGAAACGCGATCAAGACCGGCAGAGGTGACACATGGACAAGGTAAGGCCCTACGTAATAACAAAGAGACCGAAGATATCCCTTCGGACGGTGATTATCGCTTTCTTAGTAATCGCGGTCGTAGGCGGAGGCGGGTGGCTGCTTTTCCACACCTGTCTTGATTACACCGGTCCGACAGTCACGTTCACGGGTCCGAGACCGCTGGCCGTGGGCTACCGCAAGAACGTGGATATCATCGTCTCCGACGTCCAAAACGGAGTGCGCACCGCGACGGTTTCTTTGACGCAGGACAACAAGATACATCCGCTCACGGTGACGGTTCTCCCGGGCAAAGGTAAGGAGCGAAGGTTGTCCGTCTTCATTGATCCTTTTCTCCTGAAACTCCATGATGGTCCGGCCACGCTGACGGTCACGTCCGAGGATGGGGCCTTGCTGAACAACAAATCCACCGTGGCCGAGCAGATTAACATAGATTCCGTCCCACCGCAGATCTCGATCCTTTCGGCGACAAACAACGTCAATCCCGGCGGAACCTGCATGATCCCTTATCGCGCCTCTGAACCCATCGCCGAAAGCGGAGTCTGGGTCGATAACATCTATACCGCCGGTCAGCCGGTAAATGTGGCGGGGAAGTCGTTTTACGCTGTCTTCTTCGCAGTACCCATTGATCTTTCGAGCAAACAGAACCGCATTCGCCTGGTGGTGCGCGATTCTGCCGGCAACGAGTCACAGACCGGTGTCCCGGTCACGGTAAGCAACAAGAAGTTTCGCGCCGACAAGATGCAACTGGATGACAATTTTCTCCAGCAGAAGATGCCGGAATTTCAGGGTCTCGTCCCGGAGCTCCGCGGCAAGACTCTTCTCGATACCTTCATCTACGTGAACGATCGGATGCGTGATGACAACTTCAAACAGATACAGAAGATCTGTTCAAAGTCAGAACCACGCCAGCTTTGGCAGGACAATTTTCTGCGCATGAAAAACGCCTCTCCCATGGCGATGTTCGCCGACCGGAGAACTTACACCTACAAGGGAGCGCCCGCCGGGGTAAGCGTCCATACGGGCGTCGATCTGGCCTCCGTGAAGAACGCCCCCATCGAAGCCGCCAACAGCGGGATCGTCGTCTATGCCGGTCCCATGGGTATATACGGAAATGCCGTCATTATCGATCACGGATGGGGCATCTTCAGCCTCTATGCCCATATGTCCTCCATAAGCACACAGAAAGGCCAGCAGGTGAAGAAAGGAGATGTCATCGGCGTTTCAGGAATGACGGGGCTCGCAGCGGGCGATCATCTGCATTTCGGAATGATGGTCGGGGGACAATTCGTCAATCCCCAGGAATGGTGGGACCAGCACTGGATAACCGACAACATCACGGGGAAGCTTGCCGCAGTCTTTTAAAAGAAGCCGGCTTAATTCAAACGGCCTATCAGCTCTTCCCGATGTCGCGGTGGTTAATATTGACTAGGTAGCCCTTGTCCGAAAAATAGGCCCCCAACTGATTGGCAATGACAACAGAGCGGTGTTTGCCGCCCGTGCAACCCAACGCGATTCCCAGCCTTGACTTTCCTTCTCTCTCATAGAGGGGAATCAGAAAGGCCATGAGTTCGAACATCTTCTCCACAAAGATCTTGCTCTCATCGTAGCCCAATACGTAATCGCGTACCTTGGGGTTATGTCCGTCGTAGTTCTTCAGTTCTTCGACAAAATAAGGGTTCGGAAGAAAGCGCACGTCCAGTACGATGTCCGCATCAGCGGGAAGTCCGTAACGGTAGCCGAAAGAGATGATGTGGATGAAAAGCCTCTTCTCGGTCCCATCGGTGAGGAAATACCGCTGTACGGCATCTTTCAGTTGGTGAACGTTATAGGAGGTCGTGTCGATCACCTTGTCGGCCATTTCCTTGAGATCGGCGAGCTTCTCCTTCTCGAGATCGATCCCATCCATAATCGAGCCTTTCCGCGACAGAGGATGGACGCGTCTCGTCTCGCTGAAACGGTGGAGAAGGGCTTCATCGGAAGCATCCAAAAAGAGGATCTCTATCTTGTAACCTTTCTTACGCAGACGGTCGAAGATCCTCATATACTTCTCCAGGAAGGTTTTCTCGCGCAGGTCCATGACCATCGCCACCTTGGAGACGCCTCTCATCTCGTCCGACTGTATCTCCAAAAATTTCGGCAGCAAGACAACGGGCATGTTGTCGAAGCAATAGAAACCTATGTCCTCCAAGGCGCGGAGGGCTGTACTCTTTCCGGATCCGGAAAGACCCGTGACGATCACGCAACGTAGATTAGACATTACGGAGACCTCCCATAGAAGAAAGCGATCCAGCCAGATTGATTATAGCGCCTTCGGCGTCAGATCTGTCCGTCAAGACATAGCAGGGAAGCTTTTCTCCCAGGATTTCGCGGTATCCTGTTGAATAGCATTCTCCCGGGGCAAAATCATCGGTAAGTTCCACCACCGCATGGATCCTGCTCTCCCCGCCGAGCCCACCAACGGCTACGATCCCTACTCCTTTTATTTCGGCCAGCCCTTCTATTTCGGCCGGCGCTTTCCCGCACAGCGCGCCGCTGTTGTCTCTTCTCATTTCCACCAGGTCGTCAGCGACCATCCTATATCCTTGCCCGGCAATGGCTAGGCCGCAGGTTGTCTTGCCCGCGCCGCTCTCTCCGGTCAGCAAGATGCCGATGCCGTCGATATTCACCAATACACCGTGCTCTCTCGATATCCCCATCAATTCCTTCCTGATGATGGCGGTAAGGCGGCTTTGAAGAAGAAACTCATCATAACGGGAGGAAAAGATGGAAACGCTACGACGATGGGCGTACCTGAGAAGATAATCGGGAATTGTAAAGGTTCGGGAAAGGGCAATACGGGAGATCTCCCTGTTGTCCAAGACTCGAAGGAATGCCTTCCGTGAAGCAGAACCGCTTTTGTCCAGTCGGTCCAGCAAAGAGCGTCCAATGATGAGGGCGGAGGATATCCCGTGCCTGAGATCATCAAGGGTTTGGAGAATCTCGGCGCTCATATCCGCCGGTTCTGCCACAGCGCCGGGACCCGCCATGGCGGTGATGCCGAGTTCTTCTTTAAATGATAAAAGTTTGATGAATGCCATCGCCTTCCCGGGTTAGGCTAGGATTCCCTATTTTGCTAACACTCCTCGCCCTTTTCGATGATGAGCCTGTATATTTCGTCCTTCGACTTTGCGTCCATCAGTTTCTTTCTAAAGGCACTGTCCTTAAGCATCCGCGATATTTTCGCGAGCGCCTTGAGATGTTGCCCCGCGGAATGTTCCGGTGCCATGAGGAGGAAGAAAAGGTGGACCGGTTTGCCGTCCATCGCGTTGAAGTCTACGCCGCTTTTGCTTCTGCCAAAAGACACGATTAGATCGTCGAGATCAACGGTCTTACCGTGCGGTATCGCGATACCGTCGCCGATTCCCGTACTGCCGAGCTTTTCGCGCTCCAACAGTGCGTTCAGCACTACGTCCCGGTTCAAACGAGTCTCACCGTCAGCAAGTACGCCCGACAATTCCTTAAGTGTGTCGAGCTTGCTTCGTGACCGCAATTCCTCGACGATAAATTCTTTTTTGAACATCCCGGCGATTTCCATTCCTGCCTCTCGGAATTTAACTGTTGGTCTCGATCAGGGCATATTTGCCGTCATCGCGCCGGTAAAGCAAAGAAACACTCTCCGTCGAGGAGTCTCTGTAGATGATGAACTTGTTGCGCGTGGTCTCCATCTCCAACAGGGCGTCGTCCATCGACATAGGTTCGAGGACCATTTTCCTGGTCTCGACCACCTTCACGCCGGGGGCCTCCTCCGCTTCTTCAGCGCCACCCTCAGCAAGCATTTCCTCGCGGTTGTTATTGTTCTTATGCCCTCTGATTCTTTCCTTGTGCTTCTTGAGTTGCGTCTCTATCTTGTCGATGGCCTCGTCGATGGCCAGGTGCATCTCCTTGGCCTCCTCCTTGGCATTCACATTCAAGCCGTTGGCTTTAAGGTTGATCTCCGCCACGTTTCTAAATTTCTCCACCGCCAGTACCACATGGGCATCTACCGGGTTATCGATATATTTTTTGAGCTTTTGCAGTCTCTCATCCACGTAAGCCTTGTGCCAATCATCCCCTTCCGTGTTTCTGAAGGTAACAGAGATCTTCATAGAATGTCCTCCTCATTTCAATATTAAACACCGAATGTCAGGCATCTCCCTCACATGAGGGGCGGCGAAGCGACAATAAAGCGTTGTCGTATATTGATGTACAACGGAAATGTCAAACAGTTTTTTCATTAAAACATCTTCCTGCGCCGCGAAGAAGGGAGGATATCCATCATTTCCCTGTACTTGGCGACGGTGCGGCGGGCAATGGAGATCCCGGCGGTTTCCAGCCGTTCCACAATCTCCTGGTCGCTGAGCGGATTCTTGGCGTCCTCGGAGGCGATGATATTCTTGATCTTGTCCTTGACGCTCTTGGAGGCAATGGCGTCGCCGCTGGTCTTCTGAATCGAACTGCTGAAGAAGTATTTGAGCTCGAATATCCCTCGCGGCGTCTGCATGTATTTATTCGTGACCACGCGGCTGATGGTCGATTCGTGCATCTCCACGTCGTCGGCGATGTCCCGCAGAACCAAGGGACGCAGATGGCTTATCCCCCGGTCAAAAAAATCCCGCTGATGACGGACGATGCTCTCCGAAACACGAAAGATGGTGCGCTGGCGCTGCTGGATACTCTTGATAAGCCACGTGGCCGACTGCACCTTTTCCTTGATGTACTTCTTCCCTCCTTCGGTGCTTGCGTTGTCCGTGAGCCCTGCCATGATCTCGCGATAGAAATTGCTGATCCTCAGACGGGGAAGCCCGTCATCGTTCAGGACCACCGTATAATCATCGCCCGACTTGTAAACATAAACATCGGGAATGATGGACTGAACCTTCTCTTCGTTGAAGACGCTCCCCGGTTTCGGGTCCATATGGCAAATGATGAGAACCGCATCAAGGACCTCATCTATGGAGACCTTCAATTTCTTGGCAATGTGGTGGTAATTTTTGATCTCCAAGTCCTTCAGGTACTCAGTGATGATCGTGTCCACCAGTGGATTGCCGTGCGCAAGCAACCGCGACTGGATCAGCAGGCATTCCTTCAAGTCACGGGCAGCAATACCCGGCGGATCCAGTTCCTGTATCTTTTTCAGGACCCCTTCGACGACACTCACATCCTTATTCATCTGCAAGGCGATCTCTTCAACGGTGGCCTCCAGATAACCGTTGACATCCAGGTTGCCGATAAGCTGCTCCCCCATTTTCATCTCCTCTTCATTCAAAGGAGAGAGCTTCAACTGCCACATGAGATGATCGGTAAGTGAGGGCGTCTTGGAAAGCAGATTATCCCAGGAGGGTGCGTCGGAATCGTTGCGGTCATAGGTGACGCCCATGGGACCGTAATCCTCGAGGTAACCGTCCCAATCAAAATCTTCCTTCCCGTCTCCCTCCCCGGTCACTTCTCCTGTATGGTCGGGCGGTTTCTGGTCACCCAGCTCGACAACCTGACTTTCGTCCGGCTCCGCTTCCGCCTCCGACTTGTCCCCCTCTTCTGAAGGTCCCTCTTCCAGGAGTGGGTTCTCTTCCATCTCCTGATTGATCATGTCGACCATCTCCAGGCGGGAGAGCTGCAGAAGTTTGATCGCCTGCTGCAGTTGCGGCGTCATAATCAACTGCTGGGCGAGTTTGAGATTTTGTTTGAGTTCAAATGCCATGAGTCAATTCACTCTGTCCGCTAGAAACTGAAATCGTCGCCGAAGTATATCTTTCTGGCGATCTCGCAGTCGGCAATACATTCCGGTGTCCCTTCCACCAGGACGGAACCTTCGTTGACGATATAGGCGCGGTCGCAGACGGAAAGTGTTTCCCGGACATTATGATCGGATATTATCACTCCGATCCCCCGCGACCTCAACTTGAATATTATCCTCTGAATATCAGCCACCGCCAGGGGATCGATACCGGCGAAGGGCTCGTCCAACAGGATGAACTGCGGAGACGTAACCAATGCCCTGGTGATCTCG
>JAQULV010000055.1 GCA_028718405.1 Smithellaceae bacterium | reverse complement strand
GAAGCGTATTGGCATCCATCACATCCAGACTACTGGAAAGGCCGAATTCGAACTGCCGAGAAACAGCGCCGAAATTATCTCTCGCAAAAACTAATTGGTCGTCAAGAAATTTCATGATCCCTCTTTGTGTTTCCATGTCCAGATAGGCGCTCCGCACATCGACCTCTACCACCTTTTTCTGATCTTGATAGGCTGATTCCGCCTGCCTCTGCCTGGCCCGACTCTCTTCGACCTCTGCTTTCCGCAATCCGCCTTCGAAGAACGGAAAGTTCAAGGCTGCTCCGGCATACGTGCTCTCCCTGTTCAGCGTCAAAGAAGGTGGCGTTTGATCGGATCCGGTGTAGACCGCGGAAAGAGAAAGATATGGCCAGAATGAACCTTTTGTGAAGGACACCTGTTTCTCCGCCATCAGTTTCTGGTGTTCCAAACTCCTAAGATCCTCCCTTCTCGCATAGGCGATCTGTTGAAAAGAGGACAACTCCGGAATGCTCTTATCGGACAGCTGTTCTTCCTTCAGAACATCGGCATCACCGATACCCGTCAGCCTGCTCAACTGGGCCTTCGCTATCTCCAACGCATTCCTCGCTTGAATGAGGTCGGATTGAGCGCCCGACAACTCGCTCTCCGCCCGAAGGAGAACAGTTTTCGTCACTTCACCTATCTTCAGTCGTTTCTCGGCAGCGCTACGATATTTAGTCAGTCTCTCCACATTCGCCGTCGCGATGTCGATTGCCTTTCTTGCTTTCAACACCCCGTAATAGCCGTTAGCAACGGCAAGGAGAAAGTCCTCCCTTACCGTATCGAAATCGAGATTGCTCCTGAGAATATCCTCTCCGGCGATATCGAGGGCTGTCAGCTCTCGTCCGCTGAGTGAAAAAGTCTGATCGAGTCTCACACCCCAGGAGCTGGCAGCATCAGGTTGAATCAGCGTTTGCGAAAAGCCCGTATCCGCGTATTTGTCCTTGGTAAATCTCGTATAGCTCCCGAAAGCTGTAGCTCTCGGGATAAGAAGCGAAAGTGCTTTTCTCCTGTTTACTTTCGCCAGATTTACGTTTTCTCGGGCTGCCTTTATAATTTCGGAGTGCTCTAACGAAAGTCTGCACAACTCGGGTAAGGTGTATTCTGCTGTCTGGCCGCGGACCGGCGAGAGAACAAGCGAAAGAAATATGGCAGCCGCAACGAAATAAACTCGATACCGATTCATTTTCTGTCAACCTCATGTATAGGTCTTATCGCTCTGAGATTCCTTCTTTGCCGAACGACAGATGCAATCCCTTCGAAAGCCAGAAGGTCCCACCACGTGGATCTAACGTCTTTTCAGCTTCATTCCGATACCATTGAGGAACAAGTCCATTATCGTCCCCAGTTTCTCCACGAGGGGTTCCGGAGTCCGCGACATAAGCCACTCTATGGTAAAGGAGTGAATCATCCCAATTAGGGCCACTGCCGAGGCTCGTTCATCGATCCTCATCAATTCCCCGTCGGTAACGCCGTCGCTAATAACCTCTTCGATGAATCTGATGTTGCTCAAATAGTCTGACACCATTCGATCACGCAGAGAAGTTCCTTCGGAAGAAAGGGCGTTGTTCTTGACGTTCATGAGAATGCTGCAAAACTCTGTATGGTTCTCGACAAAGCTGAGATGCGCCCTAACAAGCGCTTCAATTCTTGCGACAAAGCCTTTTTCCTGTTTAACGGCGTCTCGGATTCCTCCGTACATCAGGTCGAGCCCTTCGCTGATCATCGTTGTGTAGAGGTGCTCTTTTCCCTCAAAGAATTGATAAATCGTCCCGACGGCAAAGCCCGAGGAATTAGCTATTTCCGCAACCGTGGTATTGTAGAATCCCTTGGCCGCAAAGATCCGTTCAGCGTGGCTAAGTATCTCCTTTCGCCGCAGGTGGAATTCGCGTGCCCTACGTTCGTTCTTTTCCATAGATCAAGAATCGATATTCATATTTTGAATTGTCGTTCACATATCCCTGGACGACGTTCGTTGTCAAGGATTAATTGGAACGCCAGATCTGCCCCGCACCTTTGAATTAATTGGAGAAGGCCAGAAAGATTTGTCTTGACATTCAGAGGAAAATAAATAATAGTCGCCCAAAAATTCATGACAAATTATCATGTTACTTAATAATAGCCTTACTACAATTATATTCAGGGCTGGCATGATCGGACATCTCAAGGAGGAAAGGTATGAACAAGTCCGGGCTTATTGAATCTCTAAGCAAGAAAGAAAATCTTACCGAAAAGAAGGCCAATGATCTCATCAATCTCGTTTTCAAGGGGTTTACCGAAGAGTTGAAAAAGGGGGGAAGGATAGAGATTAGGGGCTTTGGAAGCTTTGTAGTAAGGGATTACGGCGCCTACTCGGGAAGAAATCCGAAGACTGGAAAGAACATCGAAGTGGAACCGAAGAAACTGCCCTTTTTCAAGGTCGGCAAGGAACTCAAAGAAAGGGTGGACGGCAAGGAAAATAAATAGTTTCCTTTTCCATATCGAGTTTTTCATTCAGGGGTCTCATCTGACGACCCCTTTTTTGTTGTCTGGAAGTGGAAAAGATATATTATAGTATTGATAGCTAGTTGCGTTGATGACACAAGTGAAGATCATGGGTGGACTGTCTTTTCTTCATATCATTCTTTTTGTAATGACACTCGTTACGACCTTGCTGGCTGGCGTGCTACAGCTGGGAATAAACCCGCTACAGGAACCCCAAGCCCTATGGAGAGGTCTCCCTTTTTCCCTGACCCTCCTTACCATCCTGGGTGCCCACGAGTTTGGACATTACTTCATGTCAAGGAGATATCACATAGATGCAACTTTACCGTATTTCATCCCGGCCCCATCTCTGGTAGGCACGTTCGGCGCCTTCATCAAGATGAGGTCCCCTATCATGGACCGGAGAATTCTGCTGGATGTGGGAAGTGCCGGCCCTTTGGCGGGGATGGCTGTTGCCCTTCCAGTTCTGATAGTAGGTCTGTTCCTTTCGCCCGTGACTTCGTCCGCCAACGGTGGTGGATTAGAGATCGGAGATTCGTTGTTGTTTTACGGGTTGAATTGGCTTATCAAGGGTCCCCTGCCGGAAGGCTCTCATCTTCTTCTCCACCCGATCGCCTTTTCCGGATGGATAGGATTATTGGTGACTTCTCTAAATCTGTTGCCGGTGGGCCAACTGGACGGAGGACACGTGGCCTACGCCGTTCTCGGATCCAAACAGGGCCCCCTCGCAAAGGTTGTCGTGCTTGCCCTCGTCATTATGGGAGTAACCGGTTGGAGCGGGTGGCTTGTCTGGGCCTTGCTCGTTACCCTTATGGGGATCTATCATCCGCCTGTAGTGTACGACTGGATACCTTTGGGCAAGCGTAGAAAGGTGATCGGTTGGCTCACGCTCACGATCTTTATTGTCACATTCATTCCCAAACCCTTTTAGAAGAGGATTCCCTCTTCGCGAAAGCTGAAATATCTGTTCTCACCGACAATCAAATGATCATGAACGAGGATATCTAGGGTCTTGGCCGTTTCCTGGATAAGTTTTGTCAGCTTCACGTCAGCATCAGAAGGCCGCAGATGCCCAGAGGGATGGTTGTGCACCAGTATAATAGCGGAGGCCTTCCGCTTCAGGGCCGCTTCCAAAACCTTTCGGGGATAGACAACAGCCTGACTCACAATGCCATCTTGAATTACTTCTATGCCGATGATCATATTCTGGGCGTTCAGATATATGACCCGAAATTGCTCATCGTGCAGTCCTCCCATCGCCGCCTTGCAGTAATCAAGGAGCTCTGTCGTGCAGGTTATCTGATCCTTCTGCTCAGCCGCCTCTTTGAGATAACGAGAAATAAGATCCTTGGCGAGCTTGATTAAAACCGCAGTATGGTTGCTGATGCCATTTACCGACTCAAGGTCAACAATCTCCGCGTCCATAACTCCTTTGATCGAATGAAAACGGCCCAACAGTTCTTTCGCCAGTGCCTTGACGTCTTTTCTGGGAATTGCATAGGAAAGGAGCAGTTCGACAATCTCGTATTCATAGAGAGAAGAATAGGAGCATGTGGAAAGAAATCTCTTTTTCAAGCGCTTCCTATGCCCCAAATAATGGGGCGTTCCAGGGTCCATGAATACACTCCTCAAAGCGCTGTAGCTGAAATTCTGGTTTTCGCGAACCTCCGCTACAGAAATGGATCAGTATCTCTCAGGCCCTGACCTACGTTGAAGAGTCATTTACCTTTACAGGTCGATATCCCAAAGGGGGCATAAGCTGGACAGTATCCCGTAAATACCGCTGGCAGCAGGATGAGCCCCAGGGCGCCCCACCAACTCTGGTAATAGATTCCCACCCCGATAATTGCCAAGGCGATCAATCCTCTGATTACCCGATCTACTTTCCCCACGTTGCATTTCATAATCATCTCCCCTTAGTGGTTATTGATCCCGTAACGTCAGGCCAGGAGCGAATTTACATAATCCCAGTTGATCAATCTTTCAATCACCGCGGCCAGATAATCGGGCCGTCTGTTTTGATAGTCAAGATAGTAGGCGTGTTCCCAAACATCGATGGTCAGCAATGCCTTCTGCCTATGGGCCAGCGGCAGATCCGCATTCGCTGTTTTGGTTATCTTCAGTTGTCCGTCCTCCAACACGAGCCATGCCCAGCCGCTGCCGAACTGGGTGGCTCCCGCAGTCTTCAATTCCTCCACAAACTTTTCGTAGCTGCCCCAGCTGTCTCTGATCTTTGCGCCGACGGTGCCTGCGGGTATTCCCCCGCCACCGGGCTTGAGACATCGCCAGTAGAAGCTGTGATTCCAGGCCTGAGCGGCGTTGTTGAATATACCTGCTTTGGCGGCATCACCCGCCGTGGTCTGGATTATAGCTTCCAATGCGGCCCCTTCCAGATCAGTGCCGACGACAAGTTTATTGAGATTATCCACATAGGTCCGGTGGTGTTTACCGTAATGGAATTCCAGTGTGTTGGCGCTTATCACCGGAGCGAGGGCATCCTTCCGATAGGGCAGATCGGGCAGTTCGACGGCCATGATAACCTCCTTCAGGTTCTATGATAAGAAGAGTGGCGAGACATAGAAAATCTACGGAGAGCCGAGGTTCTTGTCAAGCAATTATTCCTCGGAAAATTCTTCTTGCGCAAAGGTTTTTTTGATGGCTATAAGTAGCGATACTACCGTCTGAAGATAGGGCTCTTGCATGTCTGACTTTCACCCCTAACAACAGCAACCGAGGAGGACTTAGAGATGAAGGAAAGTCCGTCTGGTAATACCGCCCCTCAATCGAGAAAGACCGCAACGAATATCTTGGCACATATGCTCCTCCAGCTCATGGCCGCCAATTACAACCTGCGTCCCTCGCTCAAGGATTACTTGAAAAGCAAGAACGGCCATGAAGATTGGATAAACTTCTCCCTCGGGGTGAGGACAGAAAATCGGTCCGTCGAGCAGGGTATTTCCTTCCGGGACGGAAAAGCGAAAGTGGCGGCGGGCATTCCGTCTGACGCAC
Organism: Smithellaceae bacterium; assembly: GCA_028718405.1. Taxonomy (GTDB): domain Bacteria; phylum Desulfobacterota; class Syntrophia; order Syntrophales; family JAQULV01; genus JAQULV01. Next base: position 1,920 of record JAQULV010000055.1, on the reverse strand, counting down.
AGGCATCTCTCATCTTCGCCGATGACAGTGTCGTCCGGGAGATGCTCAATCTGACGCCAAGCGAGGTCTTGAACCTGCTACTCAAAAGCAGAATGAGGGTTGACGGCAACCTCTCTTACGTAAGTCTCTTCAATTTCTATATCTCCCTTTTACTGAGCAAGAAACATCAAAAAATGCTCGATAGGCAGAAGAAACGTGACCTGGAAGAGCGCACAAGAAACTCCCCCCACGCCGACAGCTCTCTCTCGGCTGAGCTGGGAACTAGAAAGAACCAAAGGATGACGGGAACGAGGACTGACCCCGGCGTACGCTACCTTGCCGACCCCTATCTCTCGCGTTATGGTATCAGCGACTTTCCTCGCTTGCAGGAATTCCTGAACACCCACTTCGAAACCACGCCGGAGCTCTGCCACGAGAGGCCCCAGTTACTCACGGACTGGTTTATGAAGAACGGTTTCGAGACCGACCCCGACGGCAAACCTTGGTTTCCGGAACTGCGCCAGGGATACGCGTTCAAGTATCTTATGGAAAATCGCAAGCCCATCATTAGGAAAAACGATCTCATTGCCGGAACAACGACCACTAGGGAGATCGGCGTCGTCATCTACCCTGATACTCACGGAACCACAATCTGGGGCGAACTGAAGTCCCTGCCCGGAAGGATTCTCAATCCCTACAATGTTTCGGAAGAAACGCGGCGTGTTTACCATCATAAGATATTCCCCTTTTGGCTGAAAAGGAACATGAGGGAATGGGTAAGAGACTATCACGGCCAGCCCCTCTCCCAGCAACTAGACGAGCGCTTTGCCGTCTACTTTATGTGGAAGACGGCTGCCCTTTCTCACACCATAGCGGATTTTCCGAAGCTGATGCGGTTGGGGACAAAAGGCATGGCCGCGGAGATCGAGGACGAACTGCAAAGAGATACCACGGCGACACAAGAGAAAAAAGACACCCTGAAAGCCATGATTCTCTGTTTGGAAGGCATCGCCGCCTATGCGAAGAATCTCTCTACGCAGGCTGCTGCTGATGCCGCCGGGGAAACTAATCCTGGGCGCAAAGCGGAGCTGCAGAGGTTGGCTGGGATCTGTGCCCGGGTTCCGGAAAACCCCTGCAGCGGTCTTGATGAGGCTCTAAATGCGATTTGGATCGGCTGGGTGGGACTCCACATGGAGAATACGAATGCCGGCCTCTCGTTGGGTAGGATGGACCAATGGCTCCAGCCCTATTTTGAATCTGACATGGCAAAGCTTCAAACCGAAGAAGAAAGAGAGGCCGCCGTCAAGCGTGCGATTGAACTCCTTGGTTGCTTTTACATGCGGTGCACCGACCACCTGCCTTTGGTACCCGACATCGGTAATTATCTGTTCGGCGGCAGTTCGTCCGATCAGGCCATCACTCTGGGTGGCATTACGCCGGAAGGTGAAGATGCCGTAAACGACATGACCTATATCTTTCTCAAAGTAACAGAGATCCTGGGCATTCGCGATCCGAACGTGAACGCCCGCTTCAATCCCGACAAGAATTCCGCCACCTACCTGAAGCGTCTCTGCGAGGTGAATCTCATCACGGCGGCTACCCCCTCCATGCACAACGACAAAGCGGTCATGGAGTCACTTGCGGAATTCAATTACCCCATTGAGGACCTCAGAGACTGGTCCGCAACGGGCTGCGTAGAGCCGACCCTGTCGGCAAAACATATAGGTCATACAAACTGTATGATGATGAATATGGTGGCTGCCCTCGAAATGGCGATGAATAACGGTCGCCATCCGCTCATGAACTGGGATGTCTGACCAAAGACGGGAAGCATTGAAAACGGTGATTTCAAGAACTTCGAGGATTTCTTCGGCGCCTTCCTGGAGCAGTTCCGATTCCTCATCGACAACTCGGTAGAATATAATAATCTCTTGGGGAAGG
>JAQULV010000054.1 GCA_028718405.1 Smithellaceae bacterium | reverse complement strand
ACGTTATGCCAAGGGTTCAGGGCTTTCTATCGACAACGTCGATTTCTATTATTGCTTCGGACTATTCCGTCTCGGGGTCATCGCCCAGCAGATCTACTATCGTTTCTATCACGGCCAGACAAAGGATGAGCGCTTCAAACTCATGATCTACGGCGTCCATATCCTGGACAAGACGGCCCAAGAGGTAATCGCCAAATCGGACCTGTAAAAGTTCCGCAACACATAAGAAGGAGGGATACGGAAGATGAAAAGAGATATATTTGATCTGAGCGGCCGGGTAGCGCTGGTCACAGGCGGCAGCCGCGGTATCGGCCGTGCAATCGCGAAGACACTCGCCGCCTACGGGGCGGAGGTCATCCTCACGAGTCGCAAGATCGAAGGACTTGCGGCCGTTGCGGAAGAGATAAAGGCCGATAACGGCAAGGCCTGTTGTTTGCCCTGCCATGTTGGGGAGATGGCACAGATCGAGGCATTGTTTACCGATCTCAAAAAGAGATACGATAAGATCGATATCCTCGTAAATAATGCCGCCACGAATCCTTACTTTGGTGATGTTCTCAACGCCGACGAAGGGGTTTGGGACAAGACCTGCGCCGTAAACCTGAAGGGGTTCTATTTCATGAGCCAACACGCAGCAAAGTGGATGAAGGAGAAAGGCGGGGGCGCCATCGTCAATGTCGCTTCGGTGAATGGCATCAAGCCGGCGCCGCTCCAGGGCATCTACTCCATCACCAAAGCGGGGGTCATTGCAATGACCCAGGCGTTTGCCAAGGAACTGGCTTCCTACAATATCCGTGTAAATGCACTCCTGCCGGGGTTGACCGACACAAAGTTTGCGGCCGCGTTGACGCAAAACGAACAGATACTGAACATGGTCCTGCCCACAATCCCCATGGGCCGGATCGCCAAGCCGCAAGAGATGGCCGGCGCTGTTCTTTACCTTTGCTCTGATGCCGCGTCCTATACGACGGGGACGTGTGTGGTCTGCGACGGCGGCATGTTAGCTTGAGCAAATGATATAGGAAAGGATCTGCAATGGAAAATATCCTCTCAAGAAGGAGCGTCGTGTTCGGGTTCCTGCTGGTCGCCTTCGTTGTCGCTTTCGAGTTCATCCTAGGAAAACTTAATCTTCCTGCCTGGCCTGCTTTTATGGTCATGATCTTTTTTTTCATCGCCCACGAAGATGCAAAACAGGCTCCGCACATCGTGATCGGCGGTTTGGCAGGAATTTTCTGCGTGGTGCTCTTGAAGAGCTTCATGCCTGCCACGGAACCTATTGTGGGAGCCGAGGCAGCCAAACTGATCTTCGTCGGTCTTTTTGTCTACGCGATCGTTCTTTTCACTGAGGCCATCCCATACCTCTTCAACAGTTATGCCTTCATGTTCTTTCTTGTCTCCGCCTTGGCCTTCCGTCTCCCTGAGCCCGCGCCTTATACATGGATGGCTGTGGAGTTTGTCGTTGGGACGATCTTCATCGTCGGCATCATCGGCATCAACAGGGTCACGGCTATGATCCTCAATGAACAAGGTCAAACGACCGTCGACGACTATTCCTAGACTGGGAAAGGAGGAGAAACATGAAGGCAAAGGGTTTAAATGCAATTGGCTCTCTGGCGCTGGCGATGCTGTTCCTGGGAGTTGCTGTCTGTGGGGCTGACAGCTTCACCTGCGAGAAAGGCGTCGTTTCGACGGGCGACTCGAAGGCGGTTGTGTTGGATAAATGCGGGCCACCCTTTTACAAAGAAGGCGGAAAGGGCAAAGGCAAGTCGGTGAAGGCTGCGGTTCGCCGGAAGTACAAGACGACAGGAAAGGCTGAGATCTGGACATATAAGCTCGAGGGATGTTATCGTGACTTCGTTTTTGAAGGCGGAAAGCTCTCGGAAATAAGACATGGGACAACCTACTAATACTAAGAGAGGCCAGCTTTTCAGCGAATATTGTTTTGAGGTGCAGCAGCATGAACGACGAAGTTTACTACCGCTTGGCCAAGGTCCTAGATACGCTCCCCAACGGTTTCCCGGCAGCTGAGGACGGCGTGGAAATCAAATTGCTGAAGAAGGTCTTCACCCCTGAGGAGGCGGATCTTTTCTGCGACATGAGACTCACCTTCGAGACTGCCGATCAGGTCGCCGCACGCACGGGGCGACCGCTGGAAGGTTTGAAAGAGAAGCTTGCCTCTATGTGGCAGCATGGCGAACTCTTTGCCATCAAGCTTGGCGAAGATACGTACTTTCGCATGATGCCCTGGATCTTCGGCATCTTCGAATTTCAGCTTCACCGCATGGATCGGGAGTTCGCGGAGTTGCACGAACGTTTCGACGAGGTTTACAGCCGACAGTTTTTCGCCAATTCGCCCCAACTCATGCAGGTTCTTCCCATCGAAGAAGAGATATCCGTTCAGCAGGAAGCCCTCCCCTACGAAAGGGTTTCGGCCCTCATCGACCAAGGCCAGTCCTTTCTCCTCAACGATTGCATCTGCAAAAAGGAGCGTGGGCTTCTCGACGCGCCCTGCGATCGGCCACTCCAGGTTTGTCTGGCCGTTGCCCCTATCCCCCATGTCTTTGACAATTCGCCCGAAGGCCGCGTGATCACGCGACAGGAAGCCTACGATCTCTTGAAGGAAACGGAAAGGCTGGGACTCGTGCATTTGACCGGCAACGTGCAAAACGGCCAGTTCTATATCTGCAATTGTTGCTCCTGCTGTTGCGGCGTCCTGCGTGCCATAAACAGATTCTCAATCCCAGCTTCCAAGGTGATAAATTCCCATTTCTACGCCGAGATTGATCCGGATAAGTGCTTGGGGTGCGGCACCTGTGCTCTTGACCGCTGCCAGGTCGCGGCCATTGAGGAAGGTGAGGACAACTACCGGATCGTCCCGGAGAGATGCATAGGCTGTGGCCTTTGTATCAGCACTTGCCCCGCGGAGGCTATTGCGTTGGTCCACAAGGAAGAAGACCGGGATGTGGTACCTCCCTTTACCGAGGAAGATTGGTTTGACGAACGCGGCCGTCGTCGTGGCGTTGATTTCAGCGCCTACAAGTAATTTTCTGTCACGTGAAACGCCTTAAACTGGCAGGCCGTATTTTTTGAACCATTCCGGGAAAGGGCTAATGACGGGCATTGCGAAGGGCTCGGCCAGAATCTCGGGAGAAATAGGATATCGTCCGTATTGCTTTACCGCGGCGACGACTGCATGGACATTCTCGGGCGGAGTCCCTGCCGACACCATATTGATGAGAATGGCAAATCGCCCGTCTCCCGCCCCCTCTCGAATCAACCTCCTAACCAATCCCACGATTTGCTCATGTGTTCCTGTTCCTACCAAGTCATGCTGAACGTTGAGCATAAGACAAATCTTCTTCTTATCAGCGTAGGAGCGGATGGCCGGGATGCCTACCTTGTCGTAGTCTTCATACCAGACCAGAAGATAGTAAGGCCTTGTGGCGTGAAGGTTGTTGCCCCTTCGCATCATTTCCGTCTTGATGTCCAGTATCTCAGTAGCGTTTTTGACCCGACTCTCCCCCCATGTTCCCGTATCCACTACCGTGCATTGCGCCGTCGAGGTAGCCCTTATTACTTTCTCAACATAAGGGAGGCAGAACTCCCTTATTAGGGCAGGCGAGACGATTGGAGGACTCGCCTGGGCGTCGGACATGACAACCATGGAACTGCCCGCTTCCTTGATCATCCGGCGTATCCAAGGCACTACAACCTCGGCCGTGAGAAAGCTCATGAGGTCATGAGCAAAGGAGGGATCTTTGTACATGTCGACGACGAACCGTTGAAGTCCCCGGACCAGTACCGCCATGGTAAAGGGAGAGCAGCAATAGCAGATGGGCGGCATGTTCATCAATTCCCTGTAGCGCCGATAGGCAGCGAGGACGTAAGGCATGCGACCGCTTTCGCCGGCAACGGGCGGGCATAGACGGCCAAGATCCTTCTTATCTTTTATGAGATAATTTGAGCTATCGACAAATGGCTCCCGGGATTCATCCCACTTGAAGCTTTGTCCGAGTGCCTCTGCTTCAATGTTATAGAAGTCGAATACGGGCGACCAGGCATCGATGCCAAAATACTTGACGGTGTTGTAAGACGCATGGATGAAAGCATCGGGATTGCGGAAGAATTCTTGGCTGGAAAGCCCATGGAGGTGCATGGCGTAAAGATAAGGTTGAAGTAATATCGATACCCGATCGGGTCTTCCATAGATGGAGGCGATCAAGCGCTCGTAGCCATCGAGCTTACCCAGATGCAGGCCGTGCGCATAGAGCAATCCTTTAGCCAGCTTGAAGATCACGTGCATCGCACTCCTCCCCTTAAGATATTTGGGGGTAGTTTATTGAATAGTCAAGTCCAAGGGCCCAACTATATTAGACGATTGCTGTCAAAACTCCAGAAATTTTATCTGAAGACGGTTGAGGAAAAGATGCTCTGTAGAATGGTTGTCCCCTTCAGTGAACCGATAAAGGTGGACACAGAAGATACGGCCGCTCACGAAGGTCAGGATCTTTAAACGCAGCAATACTGCGTATAGCCTGTGATTTGGCTCACGAAGACTCGTTATCAGAAACTGCTTTCAGATCAGATTATACTTACCGATGGCCGCGTCCTCGTCGCGTTGATTTGCGAGCATCCGGGTCTCGATCAATGCTCTGACTTCCTCAAACGCTTCTGGACTAAGGCGGGAAGGGACCGTGATGGGTCTGTCCCAGCGTACCGTAATCGTGCTGAAAGGTTTTGGAATGAGAAAGCGATCCCAGCTCTTCAAAACCCAGGCGTTGCTCATGGAAAAGTAGATGGGAAAGATAGGAACGCGCGTTTTCTGCGCCAACGTAACCAAGCCCGGCTTTATAACTCCCGCTGGTCCCCTAGGCCCATCAAGAACATGCACCGCCAAGGGGTGGTCTGCAAGATCATCAATCAACGCGCGCAGGGCTTCCTTGCCTCCCTTGGAACTGGAACCGCGCACGGGACGGAAATAGAGACGCCGGTAAACATCGGCGATCAAATTACCATCGCGGCTTTTGCTTATCATTACGGAAGGCCTGTACTGTTTGAATCTCAATACGTAACCGATGGCGGCGAATATCCGCTGGTGCCATACCGCCGTGATTACCTTCCCGCCGCGCCTAAGATGGGAGAGAACTTCTCCCTCGTTGATGTATTGGAAAGTTATCGTCCAGAAGTAAGCGCGGACAAAATAATAGAGAAAAGAAGACAACCCATATTTGATCATGATGGCCGACAGACGTTTGATCATGGCCCCACTCATGGACCCTTGATGTCATCAATGGTACGCGCTTTAACTGCATCAGGCTTGGGTTCGAGGCCATACTTCCACTTCAGAAATTGCTCGCCCGTTTGAGGATAGAGAACGTAGGTCAGGAGGTCCTCATCATTCTTCGCCAGCGGACCTATCTTTGCACGCATCTCATCCAACTCCGGTCCCAGATAATCCGCTGGCCGGCCGGTAATTGGTGTTCGGCCTCGTCGATAATTCTTCAGGATCTTTTTCTGTAATTCCGGATCTACGGGGCTGGGCGTCTTTCCATATAGACCGTAAACCAAATCCTTTAGCTGGTTGGTTACCATTTTGTACTTGCCGAACAAGACGTTCATGACCGCCTGGGCACCGATGATCTGCGAGATAGGCGTCACTAGCGGAGGGTTACCCAGGTCACGCCGGGTCGCAGGAATCTCATCGTAGACCTCGTCAAGTCGGTCTAAGGCCTTCATATCCTTCAATTGGCTGACTAGGTTGGAAATCATGCCTCCCGGAATCTGATGAACAAGGACACCCTCGTCCAATACGGAAACCTTGTTAGATGCCTTGAAAGGCCTATATTTGGCGGCCATCTTCTCCAGATACTTGCCCAGATTCAAAAGGAAGCTGATATCCAGATGGGGATCTCTGGGAGTGTCCTGAAGGGTGACCAAAAGCGGCTCCAGCGCCGGCATGGACGATCGCATCGCAAAAGGCGCGATGCATGTATCCACGATATCGACGCCGGCTTCTATGGCCTTTAGATAGGTCATGGAGGCCATCCCGCTTGTGTAGTGGGTGTGAAGGTGAAGAGGAACGGCAAGGACTTCTTTCAGTGCCCGGACGAGATTATAGGCGTCGTAGGGAGACAAAAGTCCTGCCATGTCTTTTATGCAAATGCTGTCTGCCCCCATGGCCTCCAAATCCCGGCATTTGGCCACATAGTATTCAAGGGTGTAGACGTCTCCGCCCAGATGCTTCCCTGTCAAGGAATAACATATGGCACCCTCTGCATATTTTCCGTTTTTCTTGACCCTTTTTAAGGACGATTCGACGTTACGTAGATCGTTGAGGGCATCGAATATGCGGAATATGTCTATTCCAATTTCGCAGGCTTTATCTACGAACGCGTTGACTACATCATCGGCATAATGGCGGTAACCAACCAGGTTCTGTCCCCTGAGCAGCATGGAAAAGGGTGTTTTCTTTATATAACGCTTCAATGCCCGCGGTCTCTCCCAAGGATCCTCCGCGAGGAACCGGTGCATCGTGTCGAAGGTGGCTCCGCCCCAGACTTCGATAGCCCAAAAACCAACTTCGTCCATCCTTTCCGCGATCGGAATCATGTCCTCCGTTCGCATCCGAGTGGCAAAGATGGACTGGTGCCCGTCGCGGAAGGTGTTGTCTTGAATCTTCAGCGGAAGCGGAGCTAACTCATTTTCACATGCGTCCAATGGAATACCTCATGGCGCGAAACGGGCATCGAGAAGGCGCCCGTCCGACGCATTCTTTCTTCTTCGGCTTCGTCCCGGCTAAGCGTACCTTCTTACAAAGCAGGACCAGAACTGGTCGGCGGAATATAGGTTAGGAAGAAATACCTGTCAAGGATAAAGAGCCTCTCCTTCTTCGCGCGTGTCCGGGCTTCCGGACGTTTCCTTCAGGGAGATTCGCCTACGAAGATCGGATTGGAAAATATCCAGGGACGATATCGCCCCCAAGAGGGGAGATATACCTCGACACGATAAACTCCGCCCCGATCGATCCGATAGGAAAGCTCTGTTCTCTTTTCCTGCGCTACGTATGCTCCGTCCCTCACAAGACATATCTTGGCGACGGAGGGTACCTGGATGTGGACGATGGTGTTGGTGTGAAGAGGAATCCTGTCCCCCATCGCGGCGTCGTTGCTACCGCTCGAAACGGAGAAGGAAAATCCTTTGCTGCACCTGAAATATTCTTGCGCAACATAGGCTCGTCCGCTTCGCAGTGCCTTCAGCAGAAGGGGGATATCATCTTTATTGCCGGAGAGAGGTTTGTCGGTCATTATGTGTGTCCTGACAAAGCGAAAGGCCTTAACGAAGGGGAAGACCGAAATGGTTCGGCCCAGCACGTGGGAGAGGGTATCGTGATTGTCAGACTCCCCGATGCCGACAACTAATCCTTCTCGATTCAGACGGTCCCAGCGTT
>JAQULV010000053.1 GCA_028718405.1 Smithellaceae bacterium | reverse complement strand
CGACGAGATCGTGGCCAGAGTGAAGGAGCTGATCGCCAAGCTCGGCCCCGGCGGACGTTACCTCTTGGGCCCTGTGCACAGTGAAGATAGCGTCCCGGCCGCAAAGCTGCAGGTGATGCTCGACGCGGTACGCCGGTACGGTGCCTACCCGATCTCATTATGATCCTCCGACGCAGCAAGGACGAGGCACTCCGAGGTAAGGCAGAACTGCACCGCATCGTCTTTCTTTCGGAAGCCGAGGGCGCCGTGCTCGTATACAACGATACTGCTTACGGTGATCTGGAGATCGACGTCCTTTACCGCGCCTTCCTCAAACACACGCCGAATTGCACTTCTCCGACGAGGGAACATATCGCCGGTCTTTTCCGCAAGCCCCTCGTAGAAGAACGGGGCATCGTCTCCCGGCAGGAAGTAATTGCCGAGCTTCTCCAGAACGAGGATCTGAGAGAGAAGGTAAGAAAGGTAAAGATCGCCTGCGACGAGTTTCTCTACCGGCGGGTCTTCAGCGGCCACCTGGAAGGTGGAGAGAATAATTGGCGCGAAGAATTGCAGCGCTTAGAAAACGCGGCCCTGCTCGTTTCGCTGGCTGAAGCCATAGTCGACATCGGCGAACCCGCCGCCGAGCGACTGCGTGAAGTGAGCCGATTAGGGCATGCCCTCCTTGCCAACGAAGGTTTCCGGGAAGCCTGGCAGTTCATCGACAACACCTATCGGCCGAAGTCGCTGGGGCCGGCCATCTTCGCCCTGCGCCGGCAGGCGGAAAAGGGGTCGCCGGGATCAGGCGCCGAGGCGACATCCTTCGCGGACAACGTCCTGACATTGAAGGAGGCGTCTCTTCGCGTGGCTGAGGATCGGAGGTTTCCTTCTTCAGAAAGGCAGGCCCTTTCGAGGTACTACACTCGCCTCGACAAGAAGAAGTCACCTCTGTCCAGGAGTCTCTCTTTCTCGTCAAACAGGGGCGCCAAACCGCAGGACATTACTCGCCTGGCAGACGCCTTGGTAAAAGCTGCAAACACCTTCCTTGCCCCGCGTCTTTCACCGATCGATCTCGGCTGCCTGGACCGGGAACTGGGCTTCTATCTGGGGGCGGTCGGTCTGCACGCCGAATGGCTCCGCAAGGGCGTGCCCCTTGCAAAGCCCCGCCTAGCCGGCGCCACGGCAAAGACACTCACGCTTACAGGCTCTCTGAACGCCGTTCTCGTCGGCTCCCTTGATCCCGGTCGGGTGATGCCGAACGATGTGACATCCGACGAGAGGAACAACCTCTTTGTCATCACGGGACCCAACAACGGCGGGAAGACAACCTACCTGAGGCAGGTGGGCCAGCTCGCTTGGCTGGCACAGATGGGCCTGATGCTGCCCGCCAAGGAGGCGTCTCTCAGCGTCTTCGACGGCATCTTCACATCCTTTGCCGGCGGTGATGACCGGCGTCACGGGATGGGTCAGTACCTGGCGGAACTCAACAGGATCAAGGAGTTCCTCATCTCCCCGACCGGATATCGTGCCACGCCTTATTCGCTGCTTTTGTTCGATGAATTCGCCAACGGTACCGACCACGAAGAGTCGGTAAAGAGAACGGGGGTGGTGCTGAGACACTTAAGCGAAAAGGGCACCACGACCTTCTTCGTCACCCACAAACAGGAGATCGCCGATCTTGTGGACGCAGGACTTTTGCCGGGAGCTGTGAATCTGGCGGCGGAAGTTACATCTCCGGAGAAGCCGACCTTTACCCACCGGATACTGAGGAACCGTCGGGAACACTCTTACGGTCAACTGCAGGCGGAACAGTTGGGGATAACGGAGCGGCGTCTGCGTGACGAGCTACGGCGCGAAATAGAGGCGGGGAAGATCCCAATGGATGCGACGCGCCTTCTGCCCAAAGATTAGCCCCGCATCATGCACAGTGAGCCCTATTTCCTTGACAAGAAAGCCCGAACCTTAGGATACTAAATCGTCTCCTCAGACCTGCTCCGTCTCGTTCGTTCAGGGATAAAAAGCGAAGGGAAAGTCACCATGAAGAAGGCAGAGGTACCCAAGATCAAGATGACGGGAAAGGCGGATGTAAAAGACCGTCTAGCGGCGCTCAGCCGCGCGGAACGTTTCGGCGTCCTGGCGACACAGGAAGAAGGCGCCCCCTATCTCTCCCTCGTCGCCTTCGCCCTCACACCGGAAGGGGATGACATAGTCTTCGCCACCCCCGCCGACACGCGCAAATACTGTAACGTCCGCCGGGACACCAAGGTTTCCCTGCTCATCGACAACCGCGCCGGCACCATCATGGCAAACGAGGCCCTGGCAATCAAGGGCACGGCACGTTTGATCCGCCGGGGGAAGACCTGGGATCGTCTAGCCAAGGATTATGTGGCGCGGCATCCAGAACTGGGGGGATTCATTAAGGCGCCGACGACGAGGCTCGTCGCGATTGAGATCGAGGAGTGCATCCACGTCGACCGTTTCCAGTATGTAACTTCCTGGCGTCGTCCGCAGAAGCGGCGCTAGACCGCTCCCCCACCTTAGGGGATTTATTTGCAGGTAAGCAGATAGGATTTGATGCGGCGTATGGGATTGTAGGAATTCTTCGATTGCGCCAGCTCTTCGATTCCCATGTCGCTTTCCTTGTTGATGTAACGATAGCCGGCAAATAATCTTCTCGCGCACTGATTATCGAGAAACTGATAGAGGCCCTTGATCTCGGAAAAGGCCTTCTCGAAATTGAGGACGGCCGTGTCTTTGGTCAGACGCGAACCTATTCCGAAGGCGCAGACCTCTCCATCGACGCGGACGGCAATCCCCGCCGCTTCCAGTTCCTTTATATGTTCGATGGCTTTGATCGCCGCCTGCTTCTCGCAGGCCAGGTATTGATTCGACGCCTCGTCGCAATCGCGCTGGCTGCACCACTTCTCCAAAAAAGACAGGCACTCTTCGGCATTGGAGGCAGTTACGTCCTCCACGGAGATCCTGTCGGCACGGAGATAACTCCTGTCGAACTGATGCAGGAGATTTCTCTTCTTCGAAAACTTGTTTCCCTTGAGTTCCACGAGGTCGTCGGTCAGATAGAGGTAATCCTCGTATTCCGGCTGAAGGCAAAGGACGAAGAGACGTTCCCATTCCGCCAATGGGTATTTTTCCAGGTAGGTCTCCGGAACGAAATGATATGCCTGGAAACCCATTCTCCGGGCCAGTTCGCGAAGTTCTTCGGGATTGCGCGCTGCACCGGCGCCGACGGGAAGGATCAGGTGCCTGTCCTCGGGTTCGCGTACCGAGTCGCTGGAGATGATCACACTTCCATCTTCGATAATGTAAGACGCGGTAAAGAGGCGGCTGCTCCAGACGATAATCGACATGAGAGAGTAGACGCTGAGGTCGTAGCTCTGCTCCGCAAAGTAGGGCTTCAGAAGGGGATAGTCGCCGACCTCGATGGGTTTGAAATTCAAGTCGTCTTCCTCTTTAACATGGGGACGGCCGCGGGCATCTTTTCGAAACCCCTTCCGCTGTAGAAACCGTCGGTGTTGCGTTCGGCGATGAGCCCCACCCAGGCGATCCCGTCCGCCTGTAGGCGCGCGACAAGCTGATCCACGATGGCGCCGCCAATCCCCTCCCGTCGGCGGGCGCGCGTCACGGTTACGTCCTGGATGTAAGCGTCGTTGACACGGTCGCTGATAGCGCGTCCCATACCGATGATCGCACCCTCTTCCCGGGCGACGAGAAAACAATGGCTCCCCGAGACGATACTTGTGATCAGCTCCGGTTGCAGATCACAAGCCGTGCTCCACCAGTCTGCCTGGCGATAGAGCTCCTTGATTTGTTCGATCTCGATGGTCTTGGGCTCCGTAATGAAACAATAGGTCGGCATAGAATCAAATCCGAAACAAAGTTATCTAAACTATAGGGGTGCGGAAAGGCTTTGTCAAGGCCGGCAGGGGAGAATTTCTTGACAAGGGTTGCGATCTTGGGCACTGTAAGGCTCAATCGCAGACAGTGGAAAGATGAGATGGAGAGCTACCGGGTAAAGAGCGACGCCGAAGAAGTCCTGATCGTCGACGATAAGAACCGCAGAGCTGGGGTGGCAAAGCGGGCGGAGATGAGGCGCTTGGGGCTCATCCACCGGGCCACATATGTCATGGTCTTCAACGCTGGAGGGAATATCTTCATCGCTAAAAGGGCCGCCGACAAGGATTTCTATCCCGGCGCCTACGACCTCTGCGCGGGAGGTGTGGTCAGGCCAGGCGAAAGCTATCTGCAGTCAGCCCGACGGGAGTTGGCGGAAGAGTTGGGAATCGCCCGTGCGCCACTGAAGCGCCTCTTCGACTTCTATGGCGAATACGGCGGTAGCCGCATCTGGGGCCGAGCATACGTTTGCCGTTACGACGGTCCGCTGGTCCTCCAGAAAGAGGAGATCAGTTCCGGCGCCTGGTACGATTCGCGGAAAGCCGTCTCCTTCTGCGGCGAGAATAACTGCACGCCCGACAGCCTGTATGTTTTCGAACGATACCTGGCGGAGCAGAACGCCGATACTGCGCGCAACGAAAGATCGGGGAGGAATTGATGCAGCGCGATATCCCTCCTTTCTTTTCCTTTTCTTTTCACCGTGATTTTCTCCCGGCACTTTTGCGTGAGCGTCTCAGGGCCGGTCGGAGGAATTCGGGCTCACCCCTTTCGGAACACATGGCTGAGGGCGTCCCCATCGAATTCACGATCCTCACGATAGTCGCTCTGGCGGTTGCTTTCTGGGGAATGGTGGCCGTAATAGACAAGGGGATGGTCGGCGGCTGGTTTCTTCTGATCGCCGGCGGGGGCGGCTTTCTAATGCTACTCGTCAACAGCATAAACTCCGGCCGCGATTTCCGACCGTCTCCGGAATCGTTTCGGCCCGCAGCGTTTCTTTTTTTTCTCATCTTGGGTCTCACGGCGGGAGCCTTGCCGGCTTCCCTTGGTCACGCCGTTTCCACGCGAGTGGCAATGACGGCGGCGGGCATCATCCTGGGGTACCTGCTCGGAGCCTTGGCAGGATTATGGATAAAGAGACTGGGATGGATGAGCACCCTTCTTGAAGCGATGGCCTTGCCGACGATCATCGGGATGATCGTCGTCGATCTCGTTCTCATCTTCGGTTAAGGAGAGGCAGAATTCGCCCGCGGCGCTACGCCGCGGGTCGGAGAAGACTGCGCAGGCGTGGCACCACGGTTACGTCCGCGCCTCCTGTGGGACAAAGCCGCTTGCCGGTCCTATCCCTGACCCTCAGAAGCGGAACCCGCCTTCGATATTGACGGTGGCACCGCCCATCTGGGCCGTGTCTTCTCCATAGGGAGTGTTGACGTCCTGTTCGTTGGTGAAGAATTTGGCAAAGGCACCCAGGTAGAAGACGTCGGTGATAAAGGCCCGGAACCCGGCCTTAGCCAAAACGCCGAAGCCGGTGCCCGTGCTCTCCCAGGCAGTGAAGCCGTTGTGCTTCGCCTTGAACTCATTGTCGTAGGCCCCAAAACCGAGCGCCAGATAGGGCTGGAAGCGTTCACCGTTGGGCTGGAGATAACCCAGGAATTCCAATCCGACGCTGATAAACTTATAGTCATCGCCGGAGGAATTGGTATCGGTGTCGCTGGTATAGGAATTGAGTTCCATGCCGGCACCGAAGTAATCGCCTATGGTTCTCACGTAGCCCAAGGTGAAATCGGGACCGTTATTGAAGCCGGCCAGGTTGAAATCTTCGTTGGGATGAAAACCGCCGACGCTCAGCGAGACAAGGTTCTGGCCGTCCTGCGCAGCGGCCGGGGACGCCCATCCCGCCAGCAGTACAAGGACAACGATGATATAGAAAAGTTTTTTCATGAGGATACCTCCCATAAGTTATTCAAAAGACGATTCCGAAAAATGTGGCTTAAGCTTAGCGGATTTAGGCCGGAAAATAAACGGCCATTTTGCGCGCACCGCGGAAATCGGCTTTTTTTGAATTGGCCTGAATGAGACAAAACGATGAGACTCTGGAGCCTTCATCCGCGCTACCTCGATAGTAAGGGATTGGTCGCCCTTTGGCGCGAGGCGCTTCTTGCGCAGAAGGTCCTGCGCGGACAGACGGAAGGTTACCGTCATCACCCTCAATTGCAGCGCTTCCGTGCTCATGTCGATCCGCTGGCTGCTATCTCATCCTATCTACGCTATGTCCTGGCCGAGGCAAGAAGGAGAAATTTCCGCTTCAACGAAGACCTGATCGGAAAAGAGCCACCCTGCCCGCCGCTGGAAGTGACTGAAGAGGAGCTTCGTCAGGAGTGGCACCACCTGCGGGAAAAACTCAAGGTCAGGGATGCAGTGCGATATCATTCAGGTTCCGCCTACGACTTGCCGGAACCTCATCCCCTTTTTCGCATAAAGAAGGAAAAAAGAACGAGATCTTCTTGAGTTTCGGCTCGTCAGATAATAGAATACGCGAGCTGTCATTTCCGAGGAGGGGATCCTATCCCCACATACTTCAAGCCATAACAAGGGATGCAGGAGGCCGTTATGATCAGACCCAGCACCGCCTTAGGGATTCTTGTTACCGTCCTTTTCCTCTGGCCCACGCCCATCCACGCGCAGGACAAACTGATCAGGCTCGCCGTTGTAACCAAGGCGGGTTCTGCACAGAACGTCTGCGCCCAGAATTTCAAGGAGCTGCTCGAGGCCCGTTCCCCATACAGGGTGGAGATCCATGAAGGTCCCGACCTGGGAGACGAGGTGAAACTCATCGGCAGAATAAAAGCAGGGGAGCTGCAAATGGGGGTCATCACTTCCGGCCCCTTTGACGCATATCTTACCGATCTGCGGGCTCTCGACTATCCTTTTCTTTTCGAGAACTACAATCAGGTCGACCGCGTCCTGGACGGCCGTCCGGGGAAGGCATTGCTCCGCAAGCTGGAAAAGATCGGTCTGAAGGGTCTGGCCTTCTCGGAGAACGGCTTTCGCCATTTGACCAATAACGTCCGGCCCGTTCATCGCGCCGAGGACCTCTCTGGACTCCGGATCAGGGTGATGCAGTCGGCACTGCAGCGCGAAATATGGAGCCTCTTCGGCGCCAAGGCCGTACCCTTGGGTTGGCCCATCACGGCGGCGCTGCAAAAAAAGAGCATCGATGGCCAGGAGAATCCGCTCTCACTCTTCTGGAACTACGATCTCTACCGCCTTCAGAGATACCTCAGTCTGACCTCCCACGCCTATTCCGCCCACGTGGCCTGTGCGAATCTCAAATGGTTCCGCGATTTGCCCATGGCCGATCAGAGATTGATCAGACAGGCCATGACAGAGGCAGCGGAAAAGGAGCGGGAATGGAACCGCGGAAACGAAGCGTTCTTTCTGAAAAAGATCAAGGATCAGGGCGTCATCGTGGATGAAAAGCCGGACCTGGCGTCGTTTCGCGCCCGCGTGGCCTCACTGAAAGACACGGACCTGTTCAAAGACCCGGGCACACGGGAACTTCTGGATAAACTCCAACAGGCC
>JAQULV010000052.1 GCA_028718405.1 Smithellaceae bacterium | reverse complement strand
TAAACGCTCTCGTCGCCGAGGACGAAGGTTACCGTGCCGTCGGCCGCAAAATATTTCCGGGCTGCGCCAAGGATATTATCCTCGTTTACCGAGCCGATCCTGTCTCTGAATGTCGTGAGGTAATCGGGCGGGATGCCGTCATAGGCCAAGAGCAGCTGCTGCAGGGCGATCTGATGAGACGAGGTGAAGGAGAAGATGAAACTGTTGGTTATAGAGTTCTTTGCCCAGGTGATTTCGCTTTCTTTCACGCCGTGCATACGGATGTCAGTCGTTATGTCCTTAAGCAGTGAAAGGGCCTTGGCAGCGGTTGCCGATTTTGTCATGGCGAAGGTTCCGAAGACACCGTAATTGCGCCTGGCGTTGTAGAAGCTTCCCGTGCTGTAAGCGAGGCCTTTATCGTTGCGGATCTCTTGAAAGATGCGCGAGCGGAAACCGCCGCTTCCGGTGATAAAATCAAGGACTTCGAAGGCGAAGGAGTCCGGCGCATTCTTGGCGGGGGCAAGGCGTCCCGTGATTACGACCGCTTGTGGAACGTCTTTGGATAGGAAATAGAAACGGTCCTTGACGGGCGCCGGGGGCGGTGGAACGACAGCGGCAGGCGCGCTGTTGGACCAAGAGGAGAAGGAACGGTTGACCAAGGCGATCATCTCCTGCCTTGAGAGGTCGCCGCTGATGGCGACCATGATGTTTGCCGGCTGAAGATACTGACGGTGGAATTGGGCAACGTCGTCCCGGTTGATCCCGCCGACCGACGCCATGGTCGCGGTCCGCCCCCTCGGATCCCCAGTGTAAAAGAGGCGGTTAAACTCGCGGAAGGATAGTCGCTCCGAGTCATCGGCAATTCTCTTCAGGTCCTCGACCTTCAACTGTTTGGCCAGAACAAATCTGTCTTCCTGGAAAGCAGGAGAGATGAGAATCTGGGAGAGCAGATCGATACCGCGCGGGGCATCTTTCTTCAGAACGGAAAGAGAAAAGGAGCAGGATTCGCGACCCGGGGACACGGAGAGAAGGGCCGCGAGGTAATCAAGTTCTTCATCGAGTTTGTCGGCATTCGTCTGCGTTGTTCCGCCGGTACGCATGAGTGTGGCGGTTATTTCGGCGAGACCCTCTTTCCCTGCCGTATCGTAAGCGCTACCCGTCCTAACAACGACAGAGATATCCACCAGCGGAACCTCGTGATTCTCCAGGAAGTAAACCACGAGTCCGTTTGCTAAGACGATTCTTTCCGCCTGCGGGGGCTGGAAGACGAGCTTCGGGAAGACCAGAGACCCCGGGTCGGCAAGAACGGGCGGAGCGCAGCGGCTCTGCTGCATGAGGCCTGTGCAGCCGATGAGAAGAATAAGGAGGGATATCAGCAGGAGGATCTTTTTCATTTCTTCACCAGCGTCGCCACGGTTCTGTTGTCTTGAGTCAGGTAGTTCTTGGCTACGCGCATGATGTCTTCAGGCGTGATCTTATCGATAACGCCGAGGTGGCGTGTCATGTAACGGTAGTCACCGATGAGGGCCTCATAATAGGAAAGACTGGAGGCGAGGCCCGGATTGGAATCCAGCCCTCTGATAAAATCGGCGCGGAGGATGTTCTTCACCTTCTCCAACTCCCTGGGCGAGACGGGCTCGGTTTTGAGCCTCTCCAGTTCCTCATAGAGGGCCTTTTCGACTTCCGTCGTGTTGTGCGGAGAAAGGGGGGTGATGAAAATCGCAAACAAATTCGGAAAGAGGGAGCCGGGGATGCCGTTGGCGGACTGGACGCTCTGGGCGAGTTTCTTCTCTAGGACAAGCGTCTTATAGAGACGGGAAGTCCTGCCCCCTGTAAGCAGGGTGTCAATCACGTCGAAGACGTAATCGTTCGCGTCAGGTAGAGCTGGCTTGTGGAAGCCGATGAGTAGTTCAGGATTTGCATCCCAGGGGACATCGACCCGGCGTTCGGCTTTCTGCGGCGCCTCGGCGGGAACGGACAGTGGTTCCACGATTTGTGCAGGTATCGCTCCAAAGTACTGATCGACGATCGTCTTCACTCGGTCGGCATCGATATTGCCAACGATAGCGATTACTGTGTTGTTGGGGGCGTGGTAATGCTCAAAGAAAGTTTGCATATCTGTAGGCGACAGGTAAAGCATGTCATCGGGCCAACCGAGAATCGGACGGCCATAGGGATGAACGGAAAAGGCCGTGGCGAGGAAGCTCTCGTAGAGCTTTCCCTCCGGGTCGGACTCGACGCGCTGCCTTCTCTCTTCCATGACGACATCCCTTTCCGTATAGAACTCCCGGAAGACGGGGTTCGACATGCGGTCGGACTCGATGCGGGCCCAGAGCTCAAGCTTATTGGCGGGGATGCTCACCTCGTAAGTGGTGAGGTCCTGGCCGGTCGAGGCGTTGAGCCCCACCGCGCCGTTTTCAGTGTAAAGGGTGTCGATCTCGTTTTCGACGATCAGCCCCTTCTCTTTAGCCTCCAGTTCCTGGAGGTGGTCTTGGAGCTCGGCAATCACCTTCGGGTCAGCGCCGGAGCCTTTCTTTCTTTCTGTATCCAGACGGGCACCGGTTTCCATGACCTGGGCCAGGATTTCTTTCTCCCGGCAGTAGTCCTTGGTTCCCAAGCTCGTTGTTCCCTTGAACATCATATGTTCCAGGAGATGGGCAATACCGGTCTCTCCCTTTTTCTCGTAGACAGCACCCACACGGTATCTAATGTAGCAAGAAACAGTGGGGCTGAGATCCCGCTCCAGCATCAGAACCTTAAGCCCGTTGGCAAGGGTATAGATCTTCACCTCCCGCTCGAGATCGTAGGCACGACTTTCCGTGGGAAGAGAAGCGGGAAGAACGAGAAGCATCAGAAAGACAAGTGCCAAAAGTTTCAAGGTGCCGCCGCTGTTTCGTGAGGCGCGGAGACGAGAGTAGACCTGGAGGACAGGATAGATAATGCCCACAATACTGATTAAGATAACGAGGCTCGCGGAAAAGAAGAACATAACGAACTCAATCGGGTTGGAGAGTCGATAGGCCGATTCGAGGACACCTATCCCGAAGGCCAAAAAAAACAAAGCAGCGAGGCCCAGGGCAATTTTTTTCAACCACCAGAATAAGGATACCATATGAAAGCGCACAAGGCAAATCCGATGCGAGGCATCCATCCCGGGTTCTGAAAAATGAATGGAGAACGACACGGGATGTATGATTCGCAAAAAAGGGTTCAGCGGCAGGCCCTGAACCCTTTCTATTTCCTGGTGGCGGTGCAGGGAATTGAACCCCGGACACTACGGATATGAGCCGTATGCTCTAACCGGCTGAGCTACACCGCCGCTTCTCTTTAAATCGGGGCATCTCCTATAATAGATTTTAATTATTGTCAATTCAAATTAATTATCTAGCTTATAGGCGACGATAACGCTCTGCTCGGAAAAGCTCAACCCGACAGTCAGCGACAGAGCGAGGACCAATTCGTCCTTCCCGTCGTTATCGATATCTTTCATCTGATAATCGGCTACAGCGCCTTTCAGGGGTTTTGTCCGCCAGTTCTCGACCATATCGAGGCCGTTCCATTCGAGATCGCGTACCTCGCTCGAGGTGAATATCCTGATGTTCTTGAACAACCTTCCGGCCGGAGAGATGTTATGTACCACCACCACCTCTTTGTCGCTGGAATTGTTTCTTGCCCGGGTGAGGATCCTCAAGTTGACGTACGTGTTCTTGTCGTCGGTATTTTCAGAAAGACGCTTTTCCACGTTTTCAAAGGAGTTGTTACTACCGCCTAAGATCTCTTCGCTCTTCCAGATATAACCTTTGTCCCGCTTGAATAGAGCAAATTTCGACTCCGGTTCGGGGTTAACGCCGTAATCGTACAGACAGAGGTAATCGAAGTTGTCGAAGGTGATCAGTTTTTCCGTATCGCCATCCCGGAGTTTGTCGATCGTGAGTCCATAAATGGAAAAGTTTCTGGGGATGGGAAGCTTGTCCTTTTCCACGTACTCCTTACCGTTCCAACCCATTTCGGAGATGGAGGTGGAGAAGGCGTCACCGATGCCCAGCATCTGTCCCAAAAGGTGCGTACCCGAATTGTTGTTTATTACCCTGAGAAACCACCTAAGATCGGAAGCGATCCTTTCGAATTTTCCGTTTCGATACTCGAGGACGAAGGAATCGAGCAGATTGCGGGCGATACTGGTGACGAAGATCTCCTTGGCGCCGTTTCCGTTAATGTCGGCGACATCAACGGCGAGATAGTTGTCGTAGGACTTACCTGCGATCTTCTGCACAAGGGCCAGATCGTTTCCCTTCATCCGGTAGACCATGACATTGTGCCCGTCGATAACGATCACTTCGTTGGCGTTATCGCCGTCCACGTCGCCGACGTCCATCCCTTTAAAATCGGTTTTGAATTTGCTGCTCATCCAGAAACCTTTCCTGTTCAAAGGTTCCGGGGTGCGGATGAAATCGCCCGTGGTATTGGCGGTCTTGGTCTGGTCGTTCGGAAGAACGAATTCGGGGTTGCGGTAAGATTCAGGCGCTGGGACGGCTGTCGGCGGTGTCGCTTTTAGTTCAACCGGTGGCTGCGGTGCGGGGCTGGGAGGTTTGGGGGCGTCGGCTGTTGCCACGATCGGGACGACGGGCGGGGCCTGGACTGCAGCTTGGATCAGGGGGTCCGGTCCAAAGAAGGTGATGACACGCACGGCAAGTTCATTGGTCTTGGGGATGACCTCATCTATCGAGGGACACTGGTAAGAGAGGCTCAGCACCGACTTACCTTGCTTTACATCAATGAGATTGCCGCTGAGATTCAGATAATTGCCTATCTTGGTTATACTGCCCCCGACGACGAAATCCGCGCCGAGATTCCTGCCGATCTTTACCAAGTCTTCACGGGTGAGTTCAGCACCTTCCTTGGGAGAAACGGAGGACTTTGCCGTCTTCTTGACACCTTTCCCCGGTTTCGATACGGCGACGTTATCCTTCTTGAGTGCTGCGAGGGTGGACTGTACGACCTCATTTTCTAGAACCTCCACGCTGCCGTCGGCAGACAGGCGCGAAGAGAGGATATCCGTAATACCATGGATCACGTAGCCGATGTCATCGGCACTCCGAACGGAAAACGGTACAACGGCGATCCTGATCGTATCCTTGGCCGCGAGCGAGCCGGCGAGGGACAAAAGGAGCACCGTAGCCAAGGAAATGCGAAGAAAGTTTCTCATGTATGAGCCTCCTGAATGGTCGTGAAGAGACGCGTTGCCGACTTCTAACACTTAGCGTGCTGCAATACAAGTGTAGAATTTAGCCGGTGGACGGGCTACATCCCTGACGATATATGCGACGCATCAGGGGCATCCGTAAAGGGGATGGTCAGGTTGTAGACGCCGAACTCCAGCGAAGCCCGGACAGGGAATTTGGTCTTCTCAAAGACCTTCAGCATGGATTTATTGTCGGCCAGGACGTCGGCGGTGAAGCCCTCAATGCCGTTTTCCCGGGCGACCTTGATCAGAAGGTCCAGCAGAAAGGAGGCGATGCCGCGCCCCTGATAGTTCTCGTCGACGATGAAGGCCGTATCGGCGTAGGGTCGATCGAGATGGCGCACGTAACGTCCCTCGGCGATGATGCGGTCAATGCCCTCTACTTCCGTTATTCCCACGATGGACATGTGCCTCTTGTAATCGACGTTCACGTACTCCTGCATCTTTGTATGCGGCATGGTTTTGATGGAGCTGAAATAGCGTGAATAGACGGCGGCGTCGGAAAATCTGTAGAAGAGTCGACGCATCTCTTCTTCATCGGAGGGTTTGATAGCTCGGAATTGGACGGTAAGATCACCCTTGAAGCTGTGAGTACAGGCGATCTTGTGGGGATACATGTGGCCCGATTCGGACAGATATATCTGATCCGAATAGAGGATATTCGCTTTCTTGGCCTGCCTTATCAATTCTTGGCGGTCGTCGGGATGGGCGATGTCGATCAGGGCTTGGGCGCGCTCCCGTACGGTTCTGCCGATGAGCGATGCTATGCCGAATTCGGTGACGACGAGATCCAGCGATTCGCGGTTCGTGAACTGGTTGGGCATGTCTTCTACCGAAAGAATGATATTGGATTGTCCCTTCAAATTGCGACTGGGCAAGGCGAAGATGGTCCGCCCGCCTTTCGAGTGTTCCGCGCCTGAAAAAAATTCCTGGGCCTGACCAGGCGAAGAGGTAACGTTTCCCTTGCCCGCATGCAAGGCGATATTCCCGGTGATGTCCACCTTGCGGGCCGGTAGGATCGCCATCACGCGGTCGTTGAGACTGATCCGCAAATGGTCGGAGACAACGTCTATCCCTTGGAATTCCACCAGTGGATTTTCATGAAGCCATCTCATGAGTTCCGGGGTGCCCTGTGCATAGGCGGTGAGAGACTTATCCTGGAAATAACCTTTCCTTCGATTGGTCACGGCGCCGCACTTGATGAGTTCCATCACAGGATCCGTGAAGAAGTAAGAATGGATGCCCAGGTGGCGCTTGCGGGCCAGGTGTCTGCCTAGGGCCTCGAAAAGTGCCCCGGAGTAAAAGGAGAGGCAGCTGCCATCGCTGATCAGAGAGGCGACGTTGGCCGCCACCTTGTCGATTACGTCGTCATAGGGCCAGCGGGGAAAATAGATCGGGGGCTCTGTCGCATAGACCAGGTAATGGAAATCATTTACATGAACGAAGGTATTGCCCATCGTCCGTGGCACTTGATCGTTGATCTCGCCGACGACGATCGTCGCCCTCTCCATGGCATGTTTAGCGACGTCGATGGAGACGCCAAGGCTTGCGTAGCCGGCGCTGTCCGGTGGCGTAATCTGAATGAAGGCGGCATCGACCCTGATCGCACCCGATTTCACGAGCCAGGGCAGGCGGGAGAGGCGTGACGGGATCAGGTCGACGTAGCCCGCCGTGATGGCATCGCTGGCGACCCAACCGGAAAAGAACGTCTTGAGTCGATATTTGTGAGCGTTGAACTTGCTGTTAAAAGAGATCGCTTCTCCCAGGCTCACCAACTGGATGAGTTCCAGGTCACGCAGGTTACTGTGATCGGAATTCATCAGATTCTTCACGAGGGTACGCGGCTCGGCAACGCCTGTACCCAAAAAGATACTCATCCCCGGCTCGATCTTGGCGAGCAGTTCGTCCGACGTCAGTACTTTGTTCTTCCAGTCAACAAGTTGGTTACAGTCCATCCGTAGGCTCCTAATCTTAGAGGTGTATCGGCAGGACGTAGAATATGACCGCGAAAAAGTGACAGACGCTTCCCACCAGGACGAAGATATGCCAAATGGCATGACTGTAAGGGAGCCGCTTCCAGAGATAGAAGATCACCCCCAGCGTATAAGCGGCTCCGCCTGCCACGAGTAGCGCGATGCCACCATCGGCGAGCTTGGCCAACATCGGTTTGGCTGCGAAGACGCCGATCCAGCCCATAACCACGTAAGCCATCGTGGCGACGATCTTGAAACGGTAAACGAAAAAAACCTTAAAGAGGAT
>JAQULV010000051.1 GCA_028718405.1 Smithellaceae bacterium | reverse complement strand
TTTCAACCTTATCGCAGGCCTCATACATCATGTTGATGATGTCCTCGTCGAGGGCGTTCATCTTGCTCGTGAATTCCAGGCAGACGACGCCGTCGCCGATGTCGACCAGACAGGCGCCGGGATTCTGGGCCACGATCTTGTTGCGTTCCTTCAGAGCGGGCAGAAGGATAATCCGCGGATTATCCGCAAGCTTCACGTAACCCTTCTTGTCGAAGTCATAGTAGTAAACGCCATCGTCCTTCTTAGCGTAGAAAGACTCGCAGCCGGCCGCCAGCATATCGTCGATCTTCTTCGGAACCTTCTTGCCGAGTTTCTTCGCGGCCTCGACGGCGTTCTTCACACCAACGGCGTCCCACGTCTCGAAGGGACCGAGCTGATGGTTGTAGCCCCACTTCATGGCGTTATCGATCCCCACGATCTTGTCACAGATCTCGGGCACGCGGTTCGCTGCGTAGATGAAGTTGTTGCAAAGGTACTCGCGGGTCACTTCGCCGGCCAGGTCTTCGGCGGCAAAGAGGGTCTTCACCATCTCTTTTACGTCCTCAAGCTTCTTGGCAGCGGAGACCGACTCGAACTTTGGCTTGGTGGGCGCCACATACTCCATGGTGTTGTAATCGAGGACCAGCTTCACCTTCTTGCCGTTAGCGTCCTTCGTCTTCTTGTAGAAGCCCTGCTTCGTCTTGTTGCCGAGCCACTTCTTCTCCATCATCGCGCCCATGAAGTCGGAGGGCTTGAACATCTCGCGCATCTCGTCGTCGGGCACCGCCTCGTAGAGGTTCTTCATAACGTGGTGACCCGTATCGAGACCGACCAGATCCATGGTCCCGAAGATGGCAGTGCCGGGGCGTCCCAGGGCTTTGCCGATGATCGCGTCGATCTCTTCGACCTTCAATTTCTTTTCGAGTAGAATGTGGACCGCGTTGGAGATGTCAAACACGCCGATGCGGTTGCCGATGAAGTTCGGAACGTCCTTGCAGATAACGACGCCCTTGCCCAGGACCTGCTCGCAGAACGTGGTCATGTAATCGACGACTTCCTTCTTCGTCTCTTTGCCCGGGATGATCTCGAGAAGCTTCATGTAACGCGGCGGGTTGAAGAAGTGGGTGCCCAGGAAGTTATCCTTCAGGTTCGCGCCGAAGTTAGCGGAGATGTCCTTGATGGGAAGCCCGGAGGTATTGGTGGTCACGATGCAGGTCGGTTTCACGATTTTTTCGACCTTGGCGAAAAGCTCCTGCTTGATTTTCAGGTTTTCGACTACGACCTCGATAACCCAGTCGACGTCAGCCAACCAATTGAGGTTATCCTCAAAGTTGCCGATCTTGATCATGGAGGCGTTCTTCTTGGTGTAGAAGGCGGCGGGTTTTGCTTTGGTAATACCCGCCAGACCGTTGGCGGCAAACCTGTTGCGCCAGGCCGGGCTCTTCTCCGTAAGACCTTTGGCCTTGTCGGCATCGGTCAGTTCAAAAGGGATGATGTCCAGCAGGCAGCATTCGATCCCCGCATTTGTCAGGTGCGCGGCAATTGTGGCGCCCATGACTCCTGCACCTAATACAGCAGCTTTCTTGATGTTGTAAGACATATTCTTCCTCCTCGTTTTTTGCCTATGATGGGGTGTCGAAATATGTCCTGAGGATCAGATCGACATCCGCGCAACATAAGACGTTTTCTTGTCTGCCAGAACCCTAGATACTGAAGGATTCGTCCGCCATTTCGATGGGAACCTTGTCCCCGACCTTGATTGCTTCGCACCTGGACTTCACGGTAGCCAGGGTATCCAGGGCGAAGAACTTAGCCGCTGCGATCTTCCCATTGTAGAAGGCCACATCGCCGTTTTCGTGCACCAGAGCCCTCTGTTTGCCTATGGAATCAACCGCCCCCTTCTCCTGATAAATTGCCTGCAGCTTCTCCTCCGCGATAGCGGCACCCGAGAGGAGAAAATGCCCGATTACGACATCGCCAAAGATAGCGAGATAGGGCGACGCGTTCAGCACCGGAATCAAGAAACTGGCGCTCTTACCAAACTGGGCAAAGGTCATGGTCAGATCGATCAAGGCGTTGACCGCCTCCTCGAGGTAGGCACCGTATTTGGCCAGACCGTTGGCCTTCGCTTTCGCGACGGTGGCGTTGATCTCACCCACCATGTTCATAACATTCATGCCCTTCTTCATACCCAGCTTCCGGCCGACGAGGTCCAGCGCCTGGATGCCGTTGGTGCCTTCATAGAGGCTCGCGATCTTGCAGTCACGCAGGTACTGCTCGACCGGATATTCCTGGCAGAATCCGTAACCGCCATAGATGTCGATGGCTGCGGAGCACACCAGAAGCGCCATGTCCGAAGAATAGGCTTTGCAGATCGGCGTGAGCAACTCCACAAAGCCGCCCCACCTCTGCTTCTCGGCAGAATCCTGAGCGACGTGACTCATGTCGACACAGAAGGCCGTAAAGAAATTCAGCGCCCTGATTCCTTCGACGTAGCCCTTCATCCAGAGGAGCTTGCGCCTCACATCGGGGTGTTTAATGATGGGTACCGCTTTAGCTTCTGGGTTCTTCATCTCCCAGACGGGAACGCTCTGAATCCTCTCTTTGGCGTACTGAACGGCGTGCTCATAGGCAGCGGTGGCGTGTCCCAGGCTCTGCATGCCCACTTCGATTCTGGCCTCGTTCATCATGTTGAACATGACCTTGATACCTTCGCGCTCATTGCCGAGAAGCTCGCCGATGCAGTTCCCCTCATCACCGAAGTTCAGGGTGCAGGTGGCCGAACCCTTGATGCCCATCTTGTGTTCCACGTTGCCGGTATTGACGTCATTGAATTCGCCGATGGTGCCATCGTCCTTCACGCGGTACTTGGGAACGATAAAGATAGAGATACCGGGGGTACCGGGAGGATCACCTTCGATCCTTGCCAGGACGGGATGGATGATGTTCGCAGCGAAATCGTTGTCGCCGCAGGAGATGAAACATTTCGTGCCGGTGATACTGAAGGTGCCGTCGGGAAGTCTTTTCGCCGTCGTCTTAAGCGCACCGACGTCGCTGCCGGCGCCCGGTTCGGTCAGACACATCGTTCCGGTCCACTCTCCGGAGTACATCTTGTACATGTACTTGTTCTTCTGTTCTTCCGTACCGTACAGCTCGATGAGCCCTGCCGCGCCGTTGGTGAGCCCCGGATACATGAGCAGGGCGAAGTTCGAGGCGGTGAAGAATTCGCCGTACGCCGTGGCCATCACATGGGGCATCCCCTGGCCGCCGACATCGGGGGATTTCGTCATGCACAGCCATCCGCCCTCGACGAACTTCTTGTAGGCTTCTTTGAAGGCTGTGGGAATGGTAACTTTTCCGTCCTTGAAGTGGCATCCTTCACGGTCGCCGATTTCATAGGTCGGCAGGATGACGTTCAGAGCCAGCTTCTCCGCCTCGTTCTGCATCATCAGGACATCGTCTTTCGAGAAATCCTTGAACGGTTCGCTCTCGAACAACTTCTCAATGCCCAGTTGCTCGAAGAGGAGGAATTGTTGATCTCTCATGTTTACCAATGAATTACCCATGCGCATCTCCTTTCTTCAGACGGTTCCGAGCTCCAATATTTTATCGAGCGCCTCATGGCGCTTTTCTGCCTAACCGATCCTCTACGGTCTTAAGCCTTTCGCATAGACGTCGAGGCTAGATTTGACCGTTGAACGTATCGCCTCTTCCCTCTTCCCTCCCATACCGATGAAGAGGTAAAGTGATATGATACCGTTCAGCAACCCCCACAAGGCATTGCGGTTTTGACGGACGTTGATTTGGGCCGAGAATTCTCCGTTGTCGATGCCGTATTGCAGGACCTTATCGATAATGCTTATCGATTTGTTCATTGTCTTTATGATGTGATTGTTGAGATCATCGGGCAGGTTCAGATTTCCCGTATGGAGCATGAAATTCATCAGAATACGAAACAATTCCCGATCGCTGAGGAAAAAATCGATGTAAACGTTAGACAGGCGGAGCAAAAGCTCCGTCGCAGATTCCCCGTTACGGAAGACGTCGGCCGTTCTATTCTGAAACTTCTGAATGTCACTCAGGAGAATATGGGTGTAGATTTCTTCCTTGCTGTTGAAATGGAGATAGATAGAGCCTTTGCTCAGTTCAGCCTTCTTAGCTATGCTTTCAACGGTTACGGGCTTAAAACCTTTTTCAAAGAAGAGCTTCCGAGCGGCATTGAGGATAGCGGTACGCCGGTTTTCCTTTTCTCGCCTTCTTCTTTCCTCAAGCCCCAAGACCGTACCTCTCCTCGTCGTATTCGGGGGAAGACCACAAAGAACGATAGACGCGGAATCGCCTGCGGATCGTCCCAGAAAAGTCTGGATTTTAGACTCTAGATGAGATGATGAACTGTGGTCAGTATATGACCATGGGTCACGATAAGGTGTCTATAACATATTCCGGGGAGTGTCAAGGGAAAACAAATTCTTTTTTGCTTCCTCTGATAAACCACAGCAAATACCCATTTCATTGGTTATTCTCAGAGGTTGCCGATGTCTTCCCGAGGATCAGGAAATGTGACTGCCGTAATGATCGTGAAAGTCATTTCTCTGTTGCAATTCTCTTGATATTTCTCTAAGTTTAGGCACCTCAGGGAAAGGGACATCTCATCGGAGGAAATGCGGCGGATATGGATATTCTAAGGGAAAAGGACGGCTTACCAGAGGTCAGTATCATCATTCCCGCCAAGAATGAAGAGCGAGGAATAGCCAAAGTCGTTGCCGAGACGGTGGCCGTCATGAACGGCACCGCGCGCAGTTACGAGATCATCGTCGTAGACGATGGCTCCGATGATGGAACGGCATCCAGGGCAAGGGGGGCGGGAGCATCGATAGTGTCGCATCCATACAATATCGGCAACGGTGCCGCCATTAAAACGGGAATACGAAAGGCGAGAGGGGAAATCTTGGTGATGCTCGACGGTGACGGTCAGCATTCTCCCTATGACATTCCTCTTCTCTTGGAAAAAATGAATTCGTACGACATGGTTGTAGGTGCACGCACTTCCGGCTCTCAAAGCTCGGCACACCGGGCTCTCGCTAACGGCATTTACAACGGCCTGGCGTCGTACATATGCGGTCGCAGAATCGACGACCTTACTTCTGGATTCAGGGCAATTCGTGCGCAGTTGGCCAGACAGTTTGTCTACCTGTTGCCCAACACCTTCTCTTATCCGACAACAATTACCTTGTCCGTCATTCATTCGGGACACAGTCTCGCCTACGTGCCTATAAAGACGGAAAGACGTATCGGCAAGAGCAAGATAAACCTGCTGAGCGACGGCACCCGTTTTCTGCTCATCATCCTGCGAATTGCCACTCTTTTCTCTCCGATGAAGATTTTTCTGCCTGTCAGCTCGCTTCTCTTCCTCAGCGGAATGGGCTACGGCCTGTGTAAGATATTTCTTCTCCATGAACGCTACGGACCTACGGCATCTCTTTTGATCATTATGTCCATCATCGTTTTCATGGTGGGATTGGTTTCTGAGCAAGTTGCCCAGTTGCGTTTTGACAGAAGTGAATTCGACCATTCAGGTGGATCGTAAAAATACCGTATTACCTGCAATTGCGAGGAGAACATGCCTGCGAGAAAGAAATTCATTGTCTTTGGATCTCCCTTGATCTGCGAGGAGGAGATTACGGAGGTCGTCGATAGCCTCCGCTCCGGATGGCTGGGTACGGGGCCCAAGGTGACCCGTTTTGAAGAGACCTTTGCGGCGTACAAAGGATTGGATGCCACCAAAGTAGCGGCGGTAAATTCATGTACGGCGGCCCTTCACCTTAGCATGATTGCCGCAGGCATCGGACCCGGTGATGAAGTGATTACCACCGCCCTCACCTTCTGCGCCACCGTAAACGCCATTATTCACACTGGAGCCACGCCAGTCCTGTGCGACATTAATCCTCATACCTTCAACATCGATCCCGACCAGATTGAAGGAATGATAACGAAGAAGACAAAGGCCATCGTCCCCGTCCACTTTGCCGGACGCTGCTGTGAAATGGACGAGATCTCGATACTGGCAAAAAAACATGGATTGACCATTATCGAGGATTGCGCTCATGCGATTGAAAGCGAGTATCGGGGACGCAAGGCGGGCACATTCGGAAAATTCGGCTGCTTCAGCTTTTATGTCACGAAGAATGTCGTCACCGGTGAAGGGGGCATGGTGATTGCCCGCGGTGCCAAAGACACAGCCAGAATAAGGGTTCTCGCTCTCCATGGAATGTCCAGGGACGCATGGCGTCGGTACAGCGATTCGGGATATAAGCACTATCAGGTTGTCGAGTGCGGTTACAAATACAACATGATGGATCTCCAGGCGGCGATCGGCATTCACCAACTGAAGAGAGTGGAGGCGAATTGGAAGCGGCGCGAAGAAATCTGGCGTCGTTACCAGGATGCCTTTGCCGACCTCCCGGTAATAAGACCCGCTGAGGCCGCGGCCGGTACACGTCACGCGTATCATCTCTACGCGCTCCTGATCGATCGCAGGAAGGCAGGGCTCAGTCGCGATGCCTTCCTTGACGAGATGACCGCCCGGGATATAGGTGTCGGCGTTCATTACTTGTGCCTAGCGGAACACCCCTTCTATCGCCGCACCTATCACTGGCGACCGCAGGATTATCCGGAAGCCACCCGCGTCGGTCGACAGACGGTGAGCATACCTCTTTCGGCGAAACTCTCTGACAAAGACGTTTCGACCGTCATCACCGCCGTCAGGAACACGCTACGGTCAGCGAGAAAGTAATCAATGACGGACGCCACGCGAGATCCGCTTCGTGCGGCATGGGAGGAAAGGGCCGCAAACGAGGGGATGAACCTCAGCGGGGTTTTGTTGAAGAACCTTCCCGCCGAATTGAATCTCTATCTCCACAATCGGCATCTTGACATTGTCCTCAATAAGCTTCTCCCCCTTATTCCTCCCGGTGCTATGTTACTCGATGTAGGCTGCGGGTACGGAAGGATCGGTAGATGCGTGAGAGAGACCAGGCCGGACATCAGGGTTGTCGGTATGGATTTCTCCTTTCCTTACTGCCGCCAGTATCACGACCACGTTTCGGAAGCAGTCGCCTGTGCCGATGTCGCCAAGATTCCTTTTCGCCGCTCCTCGATTGACGGAATACTTGCCGCGACGTCCCTCATGTATGTCCCGCCAAGCGACAGGACCAAGGTCATGCGAGATATCCTTGACCTCCTTGCGCCGGGGGGCGCGGCGCTGTTCATTGATCCGGGGCGTGAATTAATGGCCTTAGTTGAGCTTCTGAGACGGCAAAGGCGACGTACAACCAGCGGTTATGAATTCAGCTTGAACCAGTACGACGCGTTAGGCATGGGCAACGATGATACAGATATAGTTGCCAGTGGCGGTTTCCCGGGCTTTTCTCTGCTGCTGCCGCTTCTCTACCTTCTGCGCGCAAGGCCCACGCTACTCAAGCCCGCCCTTCGCTTGGCGGTCGCTTTCGATCTCAGGTTTTCCCGCCTCCGCCGTTTCACGATTCACAGATGGATGATCCTGAAGAAGAGAGGTTGAACAAATCCTTTGCACCACGCGGTGTCGGTGTCGGGTGCT
>JAQULV010000050.1 GCA_028718405.1 Smithellaceae bacterium | reverse complement strand
CATCGGCCATGGAAAGGGTGCCGTCGCCGTGGGAGGCGTTCACCTCGTCGATCAACTCCTGAATACTCTGTTTGGTAACGCGGTAATCGTCAGGACTTCCCACGTAAGGCTTGTCGGTCGTGCCGATGAGACTGTGCCCGCGCCAGGGGATGACGAAGAAGTGGCGTCCGGCCGGCGTCATGGAGCCGATCATGCTCCCTTCGTTCACGAGTTTTTTCTTGGTGATGATGTGGATGCCCTCGGAGCGCCGCAGCTGATGGTCGGCCTTGCCTTCCTTGGCCAAACCTAAAACGATGTCCGCCCAGGGACCGCCGCAGTTGATCACCACATCTCCCTTGATCTCGTGGGTCTTTCCCGTAAGCAGGTCTTTTACCTTAACGCCCGCGATCTTGCCCGCGGCGCCGTGCACGAAGCCCTCTACCTTGGCGTAATTGGCTGCCTGGGCCCCGTTGGCCACGGCGGATTTCACGAAGGTAAGCGTCAGTCTCTCCGGAAAGAGGCTTACGCAGTCATGGAAGATCGAAGCGCCGGTGAGGCCGTCTTTTCTGATCTGGGGCTGCATCTGCAGGGCCTTCTTCGCGGAGATCGTCTTGTGACGGGGAATCCGCTTGCTCTTGTCCCAGACGCGGTTGCGGTCGTAGGACAGACAGTCGTAAATCATAAGCCCGATCTTGACGAGCCATTTGTTGTTCTTCAGGTGGTGTTCGTTGTGGGTCATGACGATGGGGAAAGGATAGATGAAATTCGGTGCGATGTCCTCCAGGACCTTCCTCTCCTTCAGCGATTCACGGACCAGCCCGAACTCTCCGTTGGCCAGATAACGAACGCCGCCGTGGATCATCTTGGAAGTCGCCGCCGACGTGGCGCCCGAAAAATCGCTCTTCTCCAGCAGGGCCACACTGAATCCCCTTGTTGCGGCCTCGTAGGCAATCGACGCGCCGGTAATCCCGCCGCCGACAACAACAACGTCAAATTTCCCCCCTTTGTAATCATCGATAAACCTTCTCATAGTTATCTCCTTTAATACCCGTGGTTGCCCAGGGTCTTTTTAACTTGCCTCTCCGCGTAGAGCAGTACGTTCTTCATCACGCTTTTGGAGCGAGCCGCATCCTTCGCCTTTATGGCCTGATAGATCTCTTCGTGGAAACGACGGGACCTCTTGACGTTGCGGGGATCCTCGAAATACAGGAAAGCGTAATCGCGCATGAACTTGTTGCAGAAATTGAGCAGCATCAGATACATCATATTCCGGCTCGCCTGAGCGACGATATTGTGAACGAGGATGTCCTCCTCCACCATGGGGAGCTGCCGGTTGTGGATGATGTCGTCCAGCACCTTAAGGTGCCGGTCTTCCCGATAGCGGGCCGCCCGGTAGGCCTTCTCCGGAGCCAGGAAGTTTCTCACCGCCAGCAGATCCATGACGATATCGCCGTTGACCGCCCCATTGGAGCTGATCAGCGCCCGGATAAGATCCAGATTGCCGCTGTTCAGATAATCCTTGACGTAGACGCCGTCGCCGTGTCTGATCTCGATCAGGTCGAGGGATTGAAGTTTGCTGAGGGCCACGCGGACCGTGGAGCGATTGACATCGAGACTAAGAGCCAGCGCCCGCTCGGTGGGGAGCTTTTCGCCGGAAACGAATTCGCCCCGGAGGATCTTCTTTACCAGAACATCCTCGATCTTCTCCGGAAGCTTGCTCCGGCTGAATGTTTGGGGCGACAGAGGTATTTCCGCCACGGCCTTGGCCTTCCTTATACATTGGTTCGGTGGTCCGACCAATTTTTCATTACCGCCTTCCGCCGGCCCTGTCAATACTTTTTTTGGAACAGTGTACATTTTTTTCGTTCGTCAATAATATCTTGCATTTCCGGCATCGACCACCTACGCTGATGGCCATGAAAAGCTCCCCCATTATTGCCGAGTTGCGCGGCATGGCAAACCCCGAGGCGGTAACGGGGATGGCACGCTTCGGCATCAATCCCCAAAATACCTTAGGCGTCTCGATGCCCGTCCTAAGATCGCTCGCTCACAGGCTTGGCCGTGATCATGCGCTGGCCCTGGAGCTGTGGCGCTCGGACATTCACGAGGCGAGGATCTTAGCCTGCCTGATCGACGTCCCCGATCAAGTGACACCCCGCCAGATGGAGGAATGGGTGGCGACGTTCGATTCCTGGGACGTCTGCGATCAGTGCTGCGGCAATCTCTTCGACAAGACCCCTTTCGCCTATGAAAAGGCCAGGTCCTGGAGCGAAAGAGAAGAAACCTTCGTCAAGCGGGCGGGGTTCGTCCTCATGGCGCAGCTCGCCGTCCACGATAAGTTGGCCGGTAACGAAGTTTTCGCCGCCTTTCTTTCCATCATCGCACGCGCGGTTGAAGACGAACGCAATTTCGTGAAGAAGGCCGTCAATTGGGCGCTCCGCCAGATCGGGAAGCGGAACCCGGCCCTGAACCGTCTCGCCGTCGCCGCCGCCACAGACATCCGGAAGAAGGATAACAGCGCGGCACGCTGGATCGCCGCCGATGCGCTTCGGGAACTCCGCAGCGAAAAGGTGCAGGCCCTCATCAGGCGCCGAAGCAAAGGAGAAACTCATGTTCTGCCCTAAGTGCGGAGCGGAATACCGGTCGGGCTTCACAACCTGCGCCGACTGTGGTGTCGCGTTGGTAGCCGACCCACCGGAAAGTCCCACCCCGGAAGATCCCGGGGATTTCGTCGAGGTCTTTTCCAGTTCCAACCAAGGGGAGATTGCTTTCGTGAAATCCCTTTTGGAAGAGGAGGGGATCCTCTACATCGCCCAAGGGGAAACGGCCGGCAAGATGCTCTTCGGCGTAACGCGGGTGAGCTTTCTCGTCCCGGAGACGAAGCGCGAGGAGGCGATCGAGATCCTCAATCTCCTTCTTTAGACCGTCGCTATTGACTGAGCACGGCGTTTGGTTTAAGAAGATGCATCCTCACGCGAAGGAGCCCAGATGCCAGAAGAGAAGCTTCCCCGCAACCCCATCGAGGCCCAAGGTCTTTTGATCAAAGCCTTCTACGCGAGATTCGGCGCCGCGGCCTTGCCGGTCATCGCCGAGATCTGCGGCCTTCAGGGAAAGGCCCTGGGCGAGAAGATCAAGGCCAAGCTCCCCGACCAAAAACTCTCCACCGTCGCTTCCGCCTTCGCGCGGAGTTTCGATCAAGACTATGTCCATATCGCCGAACTGAACGACCGGAGGTTCCAGTTCCAGGGAACGGGCTGCCCCTTCGGACTGGAAGGGACGGACCGCAACCTCTGCGAGGCCGTCATGATGATCGACCGCGAGTACTTCCGCGCCGCCGTGAGCCCGAAGATGAAGCTCACCGTCATCAAGACGAGGGCGGGGGGAGACCCTTTCTGCGACACCCTCTACGAACTGGGAGAAGACTGAGCCGACATGCCGGGCCCTTGCGGCCGGCGACACATAGATCATCAGGCAACATGCATCAGCCTTGAAAAGGAGGGAAGAAATGGAACCTGATCTCTTCATGTTGTATCGGCAAATGCTGCGCAGCAGGCTCTTCGAGGAGGCCGTCATGGAACTCTGGAACGAGGGACGGATCTCCGGCGAGATGCATCTGGCGATCGGCGAAGAGGCTATCTGCCCCGGGGTATGTACCCAACTGCGCGACGGAGACGCCTTGGCACTCGATCACCGCGGAACACCGCCGCTCGTCATGCGGGGCGTGAGCCTGGTTCTGCTGCTCAAAGAGTTCCTGGGCTCTCCCGACGGCCTCTGCCGCGGCTGGGGCGGTCACATGCACCTCTTCGCTCCCGAACGTCTCACCGCCTCGTCGGGCATCGTCGGGGCCGCGGGACCGACGGCCGTCGGATTCGCCCTGGCTCATCAACATCTCCGCGCGGGCGCCGTTGCCGTCGCCTTCTTCGGCGATGGCGCCGCCAACCAGGGGATGCTCATGGAGGCGATGAATCTGGCCTCCGCCTGGAAACTCCCCGCCATCTTCGTCTGCAAGGACAACCAGTGGGCCATTACCACGCGCTCGGCCTCCGTCACCGGCGGAGACCTCGTGGCACGGGCCGCTTCATTCGGGATGCCGGCCGTCGAGGTCGACGGCATGGACGCCGTAGCCGTCTGGAAGACCGCCGCGACTGCCATTGCGCGGGCGCGCACAGGCGAAGGGCCTTCATTCATCAAGGGATGCTGCCTCCGCAGCGAGGGCCATTTCCTGGGAGATCCTCTGGTGCGGGTGGCCCGGCACCCCATCTCCGAGATAACGGAAATCGCACCTCCTTTGATCAAAGCGGTGGGAAAGTTTAGCGGGACCACGCTTGCCGCCCGGGCGGAAAGCCTCATGAAGATCACGGAACTGATCGGCACAACCGTAAAGGAGCAGTATCTCGTCAAGGACGATCCCCTCAAGAGACTGCGGGACACCCTGGGAGCGCAGAAGAAGGAGTGCGAACAGATCGAAGAGCAGTGCCGCCGGGAAATCCTGCAGGCCGTGGAAGATGCCCTGCCGGGGCGCTAGGAAGGAGGAGAGCCATGAGAGAGATGAGTTTCGCAGGAGCCATTGAAGACGCCCTGGCCCAGGCCATGGCCAAGGACTCCCGGATCGTTGTCATGGGTGAAGACGTCCACATGCTCCGGGTCAACCTTTTTGCGCGTTTCGGCAAAGACCGCGTGCGCTCTACGCCGATCTCCGAAGCCGCCTTCCTGGGAGCCGCCGTGGCCGCAGCGATGGCAGGTCTCAAGCCCGTCGCCGAAATCATGATGGTGGATTTTATTGCCGTCGCCGTCGATGCGCTTCTGAACCACGCCGCCAAGCTGGAACGTTTTTCGGGGGGTAACTGGAAGGCGCCCGTCGTCGTGAGAACGGCCTGCGGCGGCGGTTACGGCGACGGCGGGCAGCACGAGCAGTGCCTCTGGGGCTGGCTGGCCCATATCCCGGGACTTGCGGTCGTGGTCCCCTCGACACCCGCCGACGCCGGCGCTCTGATGCTTTCCGCTCTTGAACACGACGGCCCCGTCGTCTATCTGGAGCACAAGCTCTTGGCAGACTACTGGCTCGATTACTTAGGAGCGGGGGGAAGAAAGAGCGTCTCCTTCGACGTGCCGGCCGCGGGCGCGAAAGGCCCCGTCCCCGACCAGTGGGAATCCGTACCTTGGGGAAAGGCCGTGATACGAAAAGATGGGTCCGATCTCACCATCGCCTCGCTGGGGGTCAGCGTGCACCGCGCGTCGGAGGCGGCCGAGGATCTGGCCAAGGAGGGAATCGCCGCCGAGGTGATCGATCTGCGCTCCGTGGCACCGCTGGACATAGAGGCCATCAGCGACTCCGTTGCCAAGACGGCGCGCCTGATGGTGGTCGATGAAGACTATAAGGAATTCGGCCTTTCGGGCGAGATTGCCGCGCAGCTTCTGGAGCGAGGGCTTAGTTTCCGCTACGGCCGGGTCTGCACGGAGGATACGGTTCCTTACGCCCGCCATCTGGAAGATGAGGCCCTGCCGAGCCGGGGGCGGATCGTCCAGGCCGCGCGCACGCTCATGTCGCAACGAAAGCCGTAAAGGGATGGAGATGGATCAACTGCTCAACTGGGGAGTCGTCGTCATCGTCTGGCTGCAGCAGGCCAGTCCGGCCCTCGATCTTCCTTTCAAGGTCCTCACCTTTCTGGGGACGGAAGTCTTCTACATCATCCTTCTGCCCGTCTTCTACTGGACGATCGATCGTCGGACGGGGGCGAGGCTCGCGGTCCTGTTTCTCGTTTCCGCCTACTGCAACGCCCTGGCCAAGAACATCGCCCATCAGCCCCGCCCTTTTGCCTATGATGCGCGGGTGAAGCCACTGGCGCACGCTTCGGGAGGGGGGCTGCCCAGCGGCCACACTCAGAACACCGTCGTCACCTGGGGATACCTGGCGCAGGCCTATGACCGCCGCTGGCTTTGGATGACAGCGGCGACCCTCATGATCCTGGTTCCTCTCTCCCGTCTCTACCTGGGGGTCCACTTCCCCACGGACCTCTTGGGGGGATACGTCCTGGGGTTCATCTGTCTTACCGTCTTTCTGTATGTGGATGAGCCGGTGGAGCGCTGGCTGCTAAAGAGGGGGTTGGGGATGCAGCTGGCCGTTTCCGTCTTCGGGCCCCTTCTCCTTTTTGTTCTCTTCCCCGGAGGCGACGAGATCGCCGCCGTGACGGCGGCAACGCTGATGGGACTGGCGGCGGGTGTCGCCCTCGAACGACGCTTCGTCCGTTTCGAGGCGGGAGGAACCATAGGAAAAAGAGTGCAAAGATTGGTGTTGGGATTTGCCGTTCTCATGGCGATCCGCTTCGGCCTCAAGGCGGCCCTTGCGGGGCTTGAGCCGGCTCAGGCCTTCACAGCCCTGCGCTACTTTCTCATGGGAGCCTGGATCGCCGTCGGTGCCCCTTGGGTATTCGTCAGGATCAAATGGATGGAAGAGTCGCGCTGAGGATCTTTACGGCGTAGGTTAAGGGCGGGGGCGATTTCCCCCGCCCTTTTCATTTGTCTTAGAATTTCACCTGCGGGGCGGACTTCGCCGCTGCCGGGGCCTCGAAGAAGGGCGCCTTCTCGAAGCCGAACATGGAAGCGACGAGGTTGGCCGGGAAGCTTCTGATCGCTACGTTGTAGGTCTGCACGGCCTCGTTGTAGCGTCTCCTCTCCACGGCGATCCTGTTTTCCGTACCGGCCAGCTCATCCTGGAGCCGCATGAAATTCTGGTTCGACTTCAGATCGGGATAGCGCTCCACGACGACGAGCAGCCTGCTCAAGGCCGAGGTCAGCTCGTTATTGGCGCCGATCTTGTCGGAGACCGTCGCCGCACCGCCCACCTTGGCCCGGGCGTTGGTCACCTCGACCAGGACGCTCTTCTCTTGGGCCGCGTAACCCTTCACCGTCTCCACCAGATTGGGAATCAGATCGTAGCGGCGCTGCAGTTGATTCTCCACCTGGGCCCAGGAGCTCTTCACCGCTTCATCCAACGTCACGAAGCGGTTGTAGCTCCCCTTGAAAAAGGAATAGGTGCCGGCCACAAGGACGACAATAACTATGAGGGCGATGATGAGATTTCTCTTTCCTTTATCCATTTCTTACCTCCTGCATTACAGATTGATATGTTTAGCGAGGCCTCCGTTACATCTCCATCCGATCTACCTGCTGGCTTAGGGCCTCCACCTCGCTCAGGTATTCCCGAAAGAGGCCCGCGACGGCTGCCGAGGAAAGGTTGTCGCTTTCGCCTTTCACCGCCAGGCACTTCTGAAATACGTCGGCGCGGATCGGGAAGATCTCCGCTACGGCATCGATCAGCTCCTCCCGCCGCTGCGGCACATTCTTTTCCTTCAAAAAGAGCAAGGCCGAAAAGAGCGAAAGGATGGCTGTGATCGAGATCGAGATGAGTCGCCGCAGACGCTTCGGGTTCCCTTCCGTCTCGAGGAAGCCGCCTCTGAGCAGGATCGTCTTGGCCTTAAGTTCCCGCTCCAGTTGCAGGCGGACGAAACTACGGTCGAAGGAGAGATCGGCAAGAACGTCTTCGCCGAAAACGACGACGTGCCGCTGCTGCATGTTGAAGAACTCGATGGGATAGGAATCGCGCGACGAGGCGATGAAGTCCTTTGTCATGATGAGC
>JAQULV010000049.1 GCA_028718405.1 Smithellaceae bacterium | reverse complement strand
CCGGCCGCCTTACCGCCAATCCGTCCCGAGCCGATGATGCGGTCACGGATGTAGAAGAGATCGGGCAGACTGAAATACATGTCGGAGAGGCGACCGAATTCGGGATGGACGCCCAGCATCATCCGGCACAGTTCCTGTTTGAGAGCCGCAATCTCCGATTTGTTATCCTCGCCGCAGGTTCCCAACTCGTCGTACTGGACGAGCTTGCGGTAGACGCTCTTCCAGGGAGCCGTTGATTTCTCTTTGTTGTGGAGCGGCTTTTTGCTGCCCGTGGCGGACACGGCGGCGGCATCACCGCTGTAAAAGACGGGGAGCCAGACCTTCCCCGACATCAGGTGGGGCAGGAACATCCGCGGGGAGTAACGGTCCCATACCTTGAGGGGATGCATGTACATGGAGCCTTCCGCATGGTAGATATCGATGAGAAGCTGGGTCGTGTCGCGGATACGGGCCACGGCGCTGTGGGCGTGCTGCCCCCTGATCAGGGCGAAATAGGCAACGGTGTCCAGTTCGAACAGAAATGGGCAGGTGACCTGAAAAAAGTTGGCCAGAAGTTCATCGGTGGCCCATTCAACGACGAGCTCCGACAGGCAATCGAAGACATAGAAGGTCTCTCTCCCTTGAGCCTCGATGAGGCTGTGCACCTCGGCGCTGAAGGCAT
This sequence comes from Smithellaceae bacterium, assembly GCA_028718405.1. Taxonomy (GTDB): domain Bacteria; phylum Desulfobacterota; class Syntrophia; order Syntrophales; family JAQULV01; genus JAQULV01. The sequence continues at coordinate 6,972 of JAQULV010000049.1, read as the reverse complement.
CAAATCCCGCGTGTGGCTGTACTTCAATGATGGTAAGCCCTTCCTGGCGCTCCAGTATCGGCGGGTGCTGGGCGAAGCGGATATAGACACACCGGCGATGATCGCTTAATGCCTGATCAAGGAAAGGCCTGGCAAAATAGGTATATTCGGAGAGATTGTCCACCTGCCAGACGACGTTGTCTCCCAGACGAATCCCTTGGATCACCTCGTCCAGTGCCGCAATGCCGCTTTTAATTTTTTCCTTTTCCATGATCCTTATCGAACCTTTTTGAATGAAAACCCTATATCTCAAGATCCGGGCGATGAAAAGACAATTTTCCCGAAGCAGATATAGAAATCATTTTCCGTAAGCCGCTGAATTGAGAAGCCATTGCCTGATTGCGCAAATCTCGCCGAGGGGCAAAACATATTTGTAGAATCGCGAATAACCGTGACAAAATTGTGCCGTCCTCGTTGCAGGCAAAAGACTCTGAGAGCTGCAATCACGGGAAACAGCACCCGAACGAATAAAATCTTTATTTAATTCCCAAAATAGGATAGAAAAATTAAAAGGTTCCCACTTCTTTAACGCGGTTAGCTTCTCGCCATTCTCGACGGGGGGATGAGGATGGTGATCTAAGAAGGTAATTTTATGGCCAGCGCGCAAGTCCACGAAAGAGTTGTGAAGGTCCTCATGAGGGACATCTTTACCCGCAAGCTAAAACCGGGCGACAAGCTGCCCCCGGAGCGCGAACTTGCGGGCCAAGTCAATGCCGATCGGACGTCGCTACGGGTGGCGCTCAAGCAGCTGGAGGGGATGAACCTGCTGGATATCAGGCAGGGCGATGGTATTTACGTAAGGGATTATCTCAGATACGCGGGGATTGATTTTTTGCGCCATCTGCTTTCGCTGGAAGAGGGAGAGCCCGATGGTTGGATCATGGATGAATTTTTCATCGATGAGATCTATGACTTTTGGGCTGCCGTTTTCCCGGAGATGATGAGGTTGGCGGCACGAAGGACCACGCCTCGGGACATAAAGAGACTGATTGATCTGATCACAGAGGAACTGGCTAATCTGGACGACCGGGTTAAGCTTATCGCCCTTGAGGAACGTCAGCAGGACATCATCTCCGAGGTGGGCAATAACCTCATCTTCCTTCTTCTCTCCAATTCCGCTCGTCCACTCAGAAGGAAGATCATCGAAATCTTCGTTACCAGTGTAAAGAGAGAAACGCTGAAACAATTTTTGGAAGCGAAGCTCTTTCTGCTCAAGACCCACTACGCAAAAGACACGCTGGAGCAAGCTGTCGCCGGGGCGGACAAGTACCGTCAACTTCTCCTGAATTTCCGCCAGGATTTCAAGAAACTCGCCATGCAGAAGAAGGTCCGGGAAGAAGCCGCACCGTAAAGAAAGTAACCTGAGAGGATAATCGCTGCAGACGGGAAAGCGGAGGGGCGAACATGCACCTCCGCTTTTAATTTGGCAGGGCCGCGGGTCGAAGCGAACCCCCTCGATCCGCGCGGTCCTAAATCACGGCACGAAGTAGCCTGTGCCTGACGGGCATCCCATGAGCGTCCTTTATTCGTTCATCGCGTACTCGCCGTCCAGCACGGCGACACAATTCTTCCATACCTTCTTGTACTGTTCAGGAGCCGGCACCGCTTTGATGGTCATGATCCTGGTGCAGTATCCCCGCTGGTCGTCCGTCGAGCTGTGGTTTCCGTAGATCTGCAGCGCAAAATGGGCGAAGTCGCGTACCATGAAGTCGAAGATCTGGTTGACGATGTCCGGATCGACGTTATCTAATTTCGCCTGTTCCAAAATAAGCTGGCCATAGACAACGATGGAGAACATCTCCCCCACGGGAAGCGACCACGAGGGGTCCATGTCCTGGGCCTTGTCGGGGCCTGCCTTCTCGAGCATCTCTTTGAAGATATCTATCTGCTTCATGAACGTCGCGACGTTCGGGAGATCCTTGTTTGCCTCGAAGACCGGTCTGTAATCGTGGAACTGCACGGCACCCAGCCCCTTGGTCGGGCCCTGGTTGAACAGGAACAGGTCGTCTTTCAGGGAAAAGTCCGGCGCCACGGCGGGGTACTCGGCCGGGTTGAAGAAATAGTTCTTCATGAACTTGCGGATGAGCTGTACGTTCACATGTACCGTACCTTCAAGCTTGGAAGGGCCTCTCACGTCGGCGGCCGCCATGTGGAAGTAGGTGTCCTTCTCAAAGCCTTTGGCGGCGATGATTTCCCAGAGCAGATTGACCACGTCTTCGGACTGGAGCGTCACCTTCATCTTGCTCGTGGGATTGTAAAGGAGGTAGCGGCGGTCGCCCGCGTTGGCACCCCGGAAGTAGTCGGTGGCCCGGCGCTGGTAAATCTTCATGGCCACGAGCCTAAGCCACGCGTCCATGAAGTTCTTCCGTACGTGCGGCATATCGGTGACCTTCATGCCGTAGAGGATGCGGTTTGAAGCATGGGTAATGGCCTCGTAGAAGCAGTGCTCGGCCAGACCGATGGAGGCGGGGCCGATGTTGAACTTGCCGATGTTGACCGTATTGAGGGCCGAATCCCAGGCGTGCGGTCCGCGCGAGAGGATGTCGTCCTCGGTGATGGGGTAGTCGTGCAGCGCGAAGTTGGAGACATACTCCTGGTGGGAGATGACGTTCTTCTTGAGCTCGTAGGCCTTGTGTCGGTAGTTCGTGACGAAGAAGGTGTAATCGTCGGTACCGTCCTTGACCTTACCCAGCGTGGAGACCATCTCTGCTTCGTTGCCGTTGCCGATGTAGTATTTCTCGCCGTTGGCCACGTAGGTACCGTCGCCTTTCGGAGTCAGGGTCGTCTCCGTGGAGTAGATATCCGCCCCGTGGGCGCGCTCGGAAAGACCGAAGGCGAAGATCGCCCCTCCTTTGAGGAGCTGGGCAGCCCTCTTCTTGGCCTTTTCGTTTCCGCTCATCCAGATGGGGCCCAGACCCAGGATCGTTACCTGGAAGCAGTACCAATAGCCCAGTCCGTAGAAGGCGAGCAATTCAGAGTATTCGGAGTTGCGCGCTGTATCCCAACGGGCGTCGGGATCGCCTTCGGCATACTGCTGGGGCGTAAGCAGCTTGAAGAATATTCTTTCCCGGGCGAGGAAATCGATAAATTCCCGGTACCAGAGCTTCTTGTTGTAATCGTCCAGGAGTCTCTCTTTGCCCATCTTTTCGAAGAAGGCGACGGTCTTTTCCATGATGGTCCTGGATCCTTCGTCCGCCATGAGACTCTTGTACTTCTTGGGCTGGATCAGATAGTTCATTTGCATCCCCTTTCTATGGATCAGTATTCATAGGTATTCTATACGATCCGGAAGCGAAAATGTAGCGCTCATTAAGTTGTGAAAGATTTTCTGTCGGAGCATAACGACGTTCAGTGCCAAGCCGTTTTGCGGATCGTCACGCTTTCCGCAACGCGTCGAAGTATTCCCGATGGGCAAACCAGCTGGATTCCGAATTTGGGCGGAGAGGTATCTCCTCTCCGCCCAAAGAAACAACCGCTCGCGAGGCAGAGCGGCTACAAACCATATTTCTTTTTGGCGAGCTCGATGTACTTGGGCTCACCAACCATCCTCTTCAATCCCTTCAGGGTATTGTAGGGGTTCATCTGGGCGAAGACGTTGGCGATCGCGGCCGGGATATTGCCCGCCGGATTGGCCCGCATAGTATAGGTCACCTTTGTCTTGTCCTTTCCCAGCCGTTCCAGGAGGCAAGTACCCGCGAGATCCGTCATCCGGACGTACTGGCCGACGGGGACGAGCGGCTCCTTCACGGCCTTCATCTCGACCAGGACCTTCCCCGCCTTGAAGTCAGTATTAAAGACGGTATCGGCGAGGAAATCGCGGTCCGTTACCGGCCACGGGACGTTCAGGACGTTGTAGGCGATGATGTGGTTTTCGCTGATGACCTTCACGGTCCTTGCCGCCAGGCAGTCGGACATCCACTTTGGCTGGGCGGGGACGTCATAGAGCACCTCGGTGATCACCTCGATGGGCGCACGAACGATAGTAACACCCCGGAACTCATCGACGTCGGAGCCCGGATAAGGCCGATTGAAAATGGTGATCCCGTCGCTTTGCTTGACCTGTTTCCATTCCGCATCGGCGAAAGTCAGTTGCGGCAACGCCGCCATCAGAAGCAAACAAGATAAGATAATTAACCCAACCTTTTTTTTCATTGCCTTCACCTCACATTGATTTCGTTATTCAAAAGTCGTTAATACTAAGCTCTTATGTATCTGTCTTCCGCCTTCACCTTGCCGATGAGCATCTTTCCCAAGAGCACCGACATGGAACAAATCGAAAGCGACGGCGGCGCCCCCGGCGAGACTGGCATCGTGCTGCCATCGCAGACGTAAAGACCATCGATCTCCGTGGAAAAATCGCGATTGATCGCCCTTCCCATGGCCAACGTGCCGCCGGGATGGCCGCCGGCCCATTTGAGAACGGAGATCGTTTTCGGATCGCCGCCGGACCTGATGATGATCTCCCGCATGATATCGGTGCCCCTCTTGAAACGCTTGTCATCGGCGGCAGTGAAAGGCTTGCTCGTCTTTTCGTTGGGGTAGATCTGGCCATGGGCCTCGTCGGAGAGTTTAAGAAAGAGCCCCAGCCCCCTCTTCATGATGGGGAACTTGGGGAGGTTCTCGATCGCCGTCTGCATGCGGAAGAGAGACAGGACCATCCACGTGCCGAAGGCCGCGCAGTTGCCGATCATGAAACCTTCGCTCTGCGAGAGGGATTCGATGGCGTGGGTGAAGGTCTGGATTCCCCAGAGGCCGCCGTCGGGCTCTTTGCTGTAGCCCAGCATGACATTCATCGGGTCCATGAAGAAGCGCGTCCCCACGTCCTGGGTGCCGAGGCGTTTGATTCCCGATCTCAGCAGGAGCGCCGGGGAGCCGATGCCGCCGGCGGAAAGAATGATCTTGTCGGCGTTGATGACCGTGCCGTTTTTCAGCTGAATACCGGTGGCCTTAGTCCCGCCGGCGCTGAAGAGGATCTTGTTGACGGGAGCGTTGTAGATAAGCTCGGCGCCGTAGGACTTAGCCTCCTCCACGTGCTCGCGGGCCGTCCAGCGGGCGTTCTCGGGGCAACCCAGCATGCACCAGTCGCAGCCCAGCTTGCATTTATCGGCGTGGACGAACTTCTCCTGTGCCCGGAAGGGAATCCCCATCTTCTCGGCGGCCTCTAACATCCGGTAGAGACCCTTGTTGTTCCGGTAGAAACGATCAGGAAGGACCTCAACGCCGATCTCCTTCTTCAGTTCCTTCGCCTCGATGCTGAAGTCGATCCCCATATTGTCGAGGAGTTTCTTGGGCGGTTCCATAACATTGGACTGGTAAACCATCGAAGAGCCGCCCACGGTAATGCCGCGCTCGATGATCACCCCTTCCTGGGAGCGGGCGAGAATCATGAATCTCTCGAGCAGACGCATGCCAAAGGGGAATCCCAGAAGTTTCTTGTGGTAGTCTCCTTTCTCGACCATCAGGACCTTCTTGCCCGCCTTGGCCAATTCCCGGGCCGCCGGGGCGCCGCCCGGTCCCGTGCCGATAATTATATACTCGTAGCTCTTGCCGTTCTTCATTATGTCTGTCCTCCGGAATTATTTTCCTAAAGTTTTGGTTTGTAGTCGGAGCCTGCCGCCTGGAGCATGCCCTCGTCCACGAGCTGGTGGTTTCGTAGCTTCTCCAGGAAGGCCTGGACTCTCGTCCTGATCTGTCCCTGGCCGCCGCCGTAGAGTTCTCTCTCCAAGGCCAGCAGAGGAATACCTCTCTTCTTCGCTTCAACGCGGTGCAAGTAAATCTCGCCGCCCCAGAGATCGCAGAACTTCAACTTCTCTATGATCACGCCTTCGAAGCCGTATTCGGCCTTCATCCGCTGGATGAAATCGAAGCGTCTATCGAAATCGCCCATCATCCGGGGACAGGAAAGATGCCCCAGATACCGCTCGGCCAGAGCGCGTAGCGGGTCTCCCGCCTCGCTGACCTCGCCCTCGAAATGCCTCGTTCCCAGACAGATATTGTCGCCGACGATTGCCGCACCGCAGTTCTCAATCAGCTCCAGATGCTCGGGCTCCTCGATACATCCCGAAGAGATAAAAAGGCGAATATCGTCAGGCTTGGAGGCAACGCGGGCCAGGATGAACTTCTTGACCTCGGTCAGGGTCTCAAGGGCGTTTTCCACGGGCACCGCCGTTACCGCAAGCATCACCGTAAGGAGTTCGCTCGCCTTGATAGGTACTTCGCGTTTCTTACGGAGGGCGTAGATCTCGGCGAGCAACCTCCTCTTCTGGTTGTAGAGTGCAATGGACGAGCGTAGCGCCTCAGGCGTCACCTTGACTCCGAAGTGGGTCTCCAAGGCAGCGACGAGCTTCTGGCATTCGAGCACGAACTGCTCGTAAGCGGCGGAGCGTAGCACGTGGGGGACGAAGAACATGTGCAGGAACTTCTCCTCACCTTTGGCGAAGCGCCAATTGTCGTACATCCGGCGGCTGTGATCGCAGCCGTTCAGAAAAACAACGCCTCTGAGGAAATCGTAATCGCCCGCCAGCACCTTATCGAAGCAACGCTTTATGTAACTGCAGTTGATCGACGAATAGTAAGCGTCGGCGCGGGTCGTGCCTTCGCTTCCGACGGCGCGCATGCGATAAGGGATAAAACCGGCGGCGTGAATGATCTCCTCGGGAAGGTAGGAACAGAGATATCCCAGAACGCCCCGTCCTTGCTTTTCCGCCTCGGCCAGATAGTCGTTATAGGTACAGGCCGCTAATTCCCGTGTCGTATCGAGTATTGTTTTCATACGAATCCGTTGCTCCTGAAGAATTCCGTTATCCCGCGTCTGATGTCTTCTTCCGTGGCGTGCCGCTGATCCATGATGTCCATATTCATGAACAGACACGGCATGCCGCGCCTCTTGAGCACGTCCTTGATGATGCCGATGGCGCCCCAGCCGTGTTTACA
>JAQULV010000048.1 GCA_028718405.1 Smithellaceae bacterium | reverse complement strand
CGGCGGTGCATCACGACTCAATCTTTGATCGCGCCATGAGCGTCTTTGTCTTTATCGGCTTTGCCATCCCGACGTTCTGGTTGGCGCTGCTCATGATGATCTTTTTTGGCATCCAGATCGGCTGGCTTCCCATCTCGGGACTGAGATCTCTCAACTACGAATACCTGCCTGCGGGCGCTGCCCTTTGGGATCTCATCAAGCACCTGATCATGCCGGTGATGCTCTCGGCCTTTGGTGGTTTGGCGGGGCTGTCGCGTTACATGAGGGCTAATATGCTCGAGGTAATCAGGCAGGACTACATCATGACGGCCCGCGCTAAAGGGCTGAGCGAACGGGTCGTCATCTACAACCACGCTCTGCGCAACGCCCTGCTCCCCGTGATCACCATCCTGGGTCTTTCGGTACCGGGGCTGATCGGCGGTAGCGTAATCTTTGAAACGATCTTCGCTATCCCCGGTATGGGACAGCTTTTCTACCTCTCCGTGATGTCCCGGGACTATCCGGTGGTGATGGGGATTCTTTTTATCGGCGCGATCCTCACGCTCCTGGGGAATCTCCTGGCTGACGTATCCTACGCCCTGGCCGATCCGAGAATAAGGGTGTCGTGATGGGCGGCGATTTCTGGAAGAGGTTCAAGAAGAACAAGATTGCGATGGCGGGCCTGGCCTTGGTAGCGATACTGTTCATCGTGTCGCTTCTGGCGCCCTTTATCTCGCCCTACGATCCTAACGAGATCAATCTCGAAACCGTCCTTATGGCCCCTTCGGGGAATCACCTGCTGGGCACCGATCAGTTGGGGCGCGACGTCTTAAGCCGGATGATCTGGGGGACAAGGATATCGCTGAAAGTGGGATTCATCGCCACCGGTATCGCCATTATCATCGGGACGATCTTGGGTGCCCTGGCCGGTTATTACGGCAGGTGGGTCGATGCCATGATCATGCGTTTTGTTGACATCATGCTGTGCTTCCCCACGTTCTTCCTGATTCTGGCGGTCATCGCCTTTTTGGAGCCTTCCATCTGGAACATCATGTTCATCATCGGCATTACGGGCTGGATGGGAATCACACGCCTCGTGCGGGCCGATTTCATCTCGCTAAAGGAGAGGGATTTCGTTTTGGCCGCTAGGTCTTTAGGGGCGAGCGATTTCAGGATCATCTTCATCCATATCCTCCCCAACGCCATGGCCTCAGTGCTCGTCTCGGCGACGCTGGGTGTAGCGGGGGCGATCCTTACCGAGTCAGCCCTGAGCTTTCTGGGCATCGGCGTCCAGCCGCCCACTCCCAGTTGGGGGAACATCCTCACGGCCGGCAAGGACAACATCGATATAGCATGGTGGCTTTCCCTCTATCCAGGCCTTGCCATCCTCATCACCGTTCTGGGCTACAACCTTCTGGGCGAGGGGATCAGGGACTCGCTGGATCCGCGCCTCCGCTGAAAAATAAGCTCAGAATATTTGATTGATTCAGCCTTTAAATTATGTGAATATTCAGCGATGATGTATCTTGCTATTGTCTTCGGAGATTAAATCATGGCCGAATCTCTTCGCCTCCTCATTCTGGAAGATAACCCCGCTGATGCCGAGTTGGTTCAATTTGAGCTCCATGAGGCAGGACTAGCATTCACGTCGAACGTCGTGATGACTGAGGAAGATTTTGTTCGTGAACTTCAGGAATTCTCCCCCGATCTCATCCTTTCCGACTATGACCTCCCCAAATACAACGGTGCCTTGGCTCTTGCGGAAGCGAAAAGACGATGCCCTGATACCCCTTTCATCTTGGTCACAGGCGCTGTCACTGAAGACCGTGCCATAGACATCCTGACCCAAGGGGCCAAGGATTACGTCCTGAAAACCCGGCTCGAACAAAGGCTCGTGCCCGCCGTCAAGAGAGCTCTTGCGGAAGCGGAGGAACGCCGGGCGCGTAAACAGGCGGAAGCTGAAATCCGCGAAGCCCACAGGACTCTGGAGGAGAGGGTAAAGATCAGGACTGCGGAGCTGGAAACCGAAATGGCTGCGCGGAAGAAGATAGAAGAATCGCTCCGGGATAGTGAGCAACGACAGCGGCTCGTATTCCAGTCAAGTTCGATAGGAACCTTCGAGGTTGACCTGCTGACAGGCGAAGGGCAATGGAACGAGACCGAGTTCGAACTTCTCGGGCTCAACCCCGGCGACATCAAAGCAGGTCCCGACGCATTCTTCCGTTTCGTTCACCCCGATGATGTCGAGCGGCTGCGGAACGAGTGGGAGGAGGCGATGCGGGCCGGAAAATTTGACGCCGAGTTTCGGATCGTGCGCGCCGATGGCCGGGAGTGTTGGCTGGCTGGGAAAGGCAGCTTTATCTTCAATGGTCATCCAGATGGGGGTGACACGGGGACCAGCTGGAAACCTCAACGGTTTATGGGTGTGAACTTCGACATTACGGGGCGCAAGAAAGCTGAGGAGGCAGTCCTCCGGAGTAAGAAGACGCTTGCTGAATTGATCGAGCGCTCCCCGTTCGGCACCTATGTCGTGGATTCCGAGTTCCGCATTGCGATGATGAACGCCTCCTCGCAAGACGGGGCGTTCCGCAACGTGCGGCCCATCATCGGACGCCCCTTTGACGAGGCCATGCGCGTCCTCTGGCCCGAAGACGTTGCCACGGAAATCATCGGCCACTTCCGCCACACCCTCGAAACCGGCGAGCCGTTCTACTCGCCCTCCTTCATGGACCCGCGCCACGACGTCGAAATCGTCGAAGCTTACGAGTGGGAGCTGCAACGCCTGACGCTTCCGGACGGCCAATACGGCGTCATCTGCTACTACTTCGATTCGACGAAACTGCGGGAAGCCGAGGAGGCGTTGCGCGAGAGCGAGGGACGTTTGCGTTCCCTGGCCGAAAACGTCCCCTGCGTTCTGATGCGTTTTGATCGGCAGCTCCGCGTCGTCTACCTGAGCAAGCAGTCCGATCGGTACAATCCCAATCCGGTCGAGCGAATGATCGGCCGAACCAACCGCGAAATGGGAATGCCCCAACATCTGTGCGACCTGTGGGACGCGGCCACAGAACGGGTGTTCCGCACTGGCACTCAGGAGGAGATAGAATTCGACTTCGCCGGGCCGTCCGGGATGCGGACGTTCGCGCTCAAGTTCTCGCCGGAATTTGGCCCCGACCATGAGGTCCAATACGTGCTGGGGGTCTCTTCGGACATCACCGAACGCAAGGAAACGGAGAAGAAGCTGCGGTCGAGCGAAGAGCGGTTCCGCGTCGCGCAGGAGCTTTCGCCGGATGGGTTCGCCATCCTGCGGCCCGTCCGCGACAGCGAGGGACGCATCGTCGATTTCACGTTTGTCTATGAGAATGCCGCGATTGCCCGCATAAACGGCACCGACCCGGCGGCGGTGGTGGGCAGGCGTCTCTCGGAATTCCTGCCCGCTCACAGCCAGAGCCCTTTTCATGAGGCCCATGCGCATGTGGCCGACACCGGCGAAACCTGCATCATGGAGCGGAAGTACGACGGCGGGGACATACCGAGGCCCACCTGGTTTCGGGTGGTCGTCGTTCGGACGGGCCAGGATATCGCGATCCTCTCGCAGGACATCACTGAACGCAAGCAGGCTGAGGAGGCGCTTCGCGGGAGCGAGGAGCGACTGCGGCTGGCGCAGCAAGCGGCGCGCGTGGGCACTTTCGAGTGGAACCTCCAGACCGACCGTGATGTTTGGACGCCAGAACTGGAAGCCCTCTATGGACTGCGACTGGGCGAATTCGCCCAAACGGGAAAGGCCTGGGCGGAGTTGATTCATTCGGAGGACCGGGAGAACGTGTTGAAGGTGGCGCAGTCGTCTATCCAGACCGGTGAGCTCACGACTGGTGAATGGCGCGTGGTCTGGCCGGACGGCAGTGTGCACTGGTTGGCGGGCCGGTGGCAGGTGTTCAAGGACGCGAGCGGTCGGCCGCTGAACATGATCGGCGTCAACCTCGACATCACCGACCGCAGGCAGGCCGATGAGGACCTGAAGGAAAGGACACAGCAACTGGAAGATGCCAATAAGGAACTCGAAAGTTTCAGCTATTCCGTCTCCCACGACCTCCGGGCGCCACTCAGAGCCATCAACGGTTTTTCTCAGATGATCCTCAAGACGCAGGGAGCGCAATTCGACGAAGAAACTCGGCGGCGCTTCCAGATGATAACGGACAACGCAGAGAAGATGGGGCTTCTAATCGATGATCTCTTGGCCTTTTCCTGTCTCGGCAGTCAGGCTGTAGCCAAGGAGAGCCTTAACATGGTGGAGCTGATCCATGAGATCTGGCAGGAGGTGCTCACAATCAGCCCAGACCGAGAGTTGGCCCTGAAGATCGGCCAAATGCCTGTGGCCTATGGAGACACCACTCTGATCCGGCAGGTCTATAGTAATTTGCTCGGCAAGGCTGTCAAGTTCACCCAGGGGAGGGACGGGACCGGTATGATCGAGGCGGGAAGCTGTGTCCAGAACAGCGAAACGGTCTATTATGTCCGGGACAATGGCGTTGGATTCGACATGAAATTCTACGATAAGCTCTTCGGTGTCTTTCAGCGCCTCCACAGTGACGAAGAGTATAAAGGAACAGGGATTGGCCTTGCACTCGTCCAGCGGATCATACACCGGCATGGCGGACGTGTTTGGGCGGAAGGCAAGGTGGATGAGGGCGCTACATTCTATTTTACGCTCCCCCAGAAAGAGCGTAACTATACGTAACCATCAATAATATACTTTTTACCGCAGCACGTATCCACCTTGGGGCAGACCTCGTGTTCTCCCAAGGCCCACCCCTCGATGAACGCGGCAGTCCCACGATCAGGTGTTGCGTGTTCATTAGAAATCCTGTTCTTTCTCGGCACCTGGGAAGATCACCTTACGAATGGTTATCGTTGCCGTTCATGGATACAGCCTGGTGTGACTTTGTAGGTGGAGCCGATAACCGACAAGGTTCCTTCTTTCTACTATCGCACCCGCGCAGTACAGATTGAAATCTGCTACGCAAGCGCATCGTTTCCAATCACTGACTACAATAAATTAGCATTAACCGAAATTACCGGAAACTGAGGATCGGCCAGCCCCGCTCCAGGGCCGTCTTTCTGAGGGTCGCCGTGGGCTCGACTGCGGTGGGGTGGCCGACACTCTCCAGTATGAAGGTGTCGGAGTGGTGGTTCCCGTAGGCGAAGGAGCCCGCCATGTCGATCCCCTCGCGCTGTGCCAGTTCCAGGGCGAGGTCCCTTTTCCCCTCGCCGATGCAGACGCGTCCCGCCTGCCTGCCCGTGAAGAGTCCGTCCGTTCCCACCTCCAGCTCCGTGCAGATCAGATGGTGAAACCCCAGGTCCTTCGCCGCCGGTTCCAGCATATGCCGTACCCCGGCGGAGAGGAGCACCAGGACGTGGCCAGCGTTGCGGTGTTCCTCCAACTTCGCGACGAGGTTTGGGGCCAGGTGCGGCTTGATCCTCTCCCGGTAGTACTGATCGACGTTACCGATAACGAACTCGTGGGGATCGACGCCCTTGAAGATCCTGAGCATCAGCCGCGCCATCTTCTCGTCGGAGTAGAGATCGCGGTCGTAGAAGAACTTGATCGTGAGCATCTTCAGGATGAAGGGCAGGGAGATCCGCTTCTGCTCCCAAAGGTACTTAACGCCGATCCGGGCGCTCTCGGTGGAAAGCAGGGTCTTGTCGAAATCGAAAAAGGCGGCGATCTTCATCTGGTCTCCGTCACGTCCGTCAGTGGGCCACGTTGAGGCGGCGGTACATTGCTTTGTTGTTGTTGTAGATCTTTACGAACTCGCCGAAGAGCTCGTCGTAGATCGCCCGATTCTTCGGATCGGGCCGGTAGACGGCCTCATAGGCGCAGAGCTCCGGGATGTCGTCGAAGGAGATGTGGCCCAGCCCCACCGAGGCGAGGAAGGCCGCCCCACGGGCGTTGGCGTGGATTGGGTTCTTCACTTGGCGGATGTTGCGGTCCAGGACGTCGGCGAAGATCTGGCACCAGACGTTGGAAAGCCCCCCCCCGCCGATGATGTTGATGGTGTCCATCCTGCGCTTGTTGAACTTCTCCACGTAGATGTGCATCCACTTGGTGTTGTAGGCGACGCCCTCGAAGAAGGCCCGGATGAGGTGGTCCTGGTTGGTCGTCATGGTGATGTTGTAGAGCCCGGCCCGGACGGTGCTGTCGTCTACCGGGGTCCGCTCACCGTTGTTCCAGGGCGTGAAGATGAGCCGGTTGCTCCCCGCCGGGACGCGGCCGACGATCTCGTCGAACCTCGGGAAGACCTTCTCCGGCGGCCCTTCCGGGCGAAGTTCGTTTTTGTGAAAGAGGATGTTGTCGGAGAGGAAATTGAGGATCCCGCGGGCGATATCCTGCTCGTTGATCAGCTGGTATTTTCCGGGGACGGCCGCGGGTAGCGATGCCATGGAGTGGAAGATATCCGTCTTCTTGAAGGGGACGATGCACTCCAGCCACGACGAGGTGCCGATATATACGTGGCCTTCAAAATCTCTTACGGCGCCCGAGCCGATAAGGGCGGCCTGGTGGTCGGCAGCCCCCATCACGACCTTGACTGAAGTGGGAAGTCCCAATTCGGATGCAACCTGCGAAGAGATGTTTCCCAGGACCTCGATGGAAGCCCTAAGCGGCGGGAGCTTATTGCCGTCGATCCCCAGATCCTTGATTAATCCCTGATTGTAGCGGATGTTGTTGATGTCGCGGATGTCGGAGACCCAGAACAGGACCGTGGAATCGTAGGAGCCGGCAAATTCCCCCGTCAACCTGAGATTCAGGTAGTCCTTGCTTTCCAGAAACATGTGGGTCTTGGCGTATATCTCTGGAAACTCGTGTTTGGTCAGAAGGACGTGGGCGATGTCGTCCTTTCCCGAGAGCGTCGGTCCCCCGCCGGTGATGGGCACCCACTTTGCGATCTTGAAGATGTTGTAGCCCGAAACATTCGGGAAGCTCCCCATGAGCTTCTTGACGTAAGAGGCGCCTCGGGAATCCATCCAGGTGAGCGAATTCATGAGGTGATGGCCGTTCTTGTCTACTGCCACGGTCGAAGACATGGTGCTGGAAACGGAGATGGCACAAATATCATTCTTCGGCACGAGATCGCGGGCGACAAGTTTCCCCACCGTCTGGATCAGGGCGCGCCACCAGCTTTCCGGGTCCTGCTCGGCGCCGCCGTTAGGCAGGAAATATATGGGTGTCTTTTGGGCTTCTGTGGCGATGAGCTCGCCGTGGATCGTCATGAGGGACGTTTTGACTCCGGACGTACCGTGATCGACGGCCAGAATATATTGCTTTTCCCCTCGTTTCTCCATGATCCCCCTCTGTTCGCTGGATTGTTGCTTGTCAAGGTGAGAAGGTGTGCCGCCGATATGATGAATGCGGCATCGTTTTTGCGGCTCGCACCGGATGGCACGAGCCGCGCGCACGACTTGTTCAGCCTAGAAAAGCCGAAGCATCGATCTTGCTGAGCTTGCCGTTTTCGTCGATATGTTCGACGATGACGCCCTCGAAGGACTTGCCGCCGGACTTGTCGAGGCTCATCACCTGGGGCACCAGGGCGAGGAAGGTAGCCGGGTCGACGCAGCCCTCGGGGGGCAGAACGCCCTTGGTATTGATCTTCCCCTGGTTCATCAGGATCGCGCCCATGGCGGCGGGGATGCCCGTACCCTCG
>JAQULV010000047.1 GCA_028718405.1 Smithellaceae bacterium | reverse complement strand
CTTTTGGAGGATGACATCGAGACGAAGGTCATCTGCCTGTACATCGAAGGGGTGAGGGATGGTGAGCGTTTCTTCACGGCGGCCAAGAGAATCGCCGCCCGCAAGCCGCTGCTTTTGCTCAAGGGTGGGGCGACACCCTCTGGGGCATTGGCGGCGAGATCCCATACGGGGGCGCTCTCCGGCGATGACGCGATCTTCAGGAACATGTGCCGCCAGACGGGAATCGTAGACGTCGAAACGATGGACGAGATGGTTGATGTGGCCGGGATGTTCCTGTCGCAACCGGCCCCGGCGGGAAAGAAGGTGGGCATCGTGACGTTGGGCGGAGGGTGGGGTGTTATTGCCACCGACATGTGTTCCTCCGGCGGCCTGCAGGTCGCCCCTCTGGATGAAAAAGTGGTGGCCAGGCTGGATAAGATTCTGCCCCCCTTCTGGAGCAGGAGGAATCCCGTCGATCTCGTCGCTCCTGATAGTGTCGACGTGATCGCTGAATCGATCGGGGTGCTTATCGAGAACGGAGGCATGGACGCAATCCTGATGCTGGGACTCGGTTACGCTTCCATCAAGGCCCAGCGATGGATGGCCTCGCCGGTGATCCCCGCCAAGGACGCCGAGCGCGCCGCGCGGCTCACCATCGCAGCGGAGATGAAACTCATAAGATTGCTCGTCGAGCAGGTGCACCGATACGGAAAACCGATCATCCCGGTAATCGATATCATGGCCTTTGATGAAAAGATGGAGGTGAACCCCGTCGATTATCTGGATGATGCCGGGATCATGTCCTACTCTGCTCCCGACCAGGCCATCAAAGCGTTGGCGAAGGTTGCCGCTTACTACGACGGTAGAAACAGCTAGCCCATATTCTCGAAGGGATCGGGATGACGGGGCGGTGGAATCAGAAGCGTCATCCCCATAATGCCGTCCAAGGGATTGTCTTCCTCGTTGTCGCTGTAAAACTCGGCGCCGGGCCGCAGCGTCGTGATGGCGGCACGGCCGAAGATCATCTTGCCCACCTTGCCGTTGGCGTCCTTTATCCTTATTCCCCAGAAGTTATGGAAGATGAGGATCCGTCCTTGGGACTCTCCGATGTAGAGCATGATGTGTCCCTTGCGCCAGAGAAGCGTCGCATAAGGTACTCCTTTGCTGCGGATCAACTCGTTCTTCTCCGCGGCGGGAAGGTTGGAAAGATCGTAGAAGGTCCCGCCGAGATGGGCCTGATCACCGGAGTTGCGCGGCAACCAGAGGCCGAAGGGGCTGAAGATATCCATCGTCAGGGCCGAGCAGTCGCGATTTTGATTCAGCCCTCCCCAGCCGTAAGGTTCGCCAAGTAGCTCGTTGGCCAAGCGGGCCACGTTCGAAGTGGTGAAGCGTAGCGGCTTCGGTGCGGCATTCTCTTTGGGGATCAGAATTTCCTGCTCGCGAGCAAAACCATTTTTCCCGATCCTGCCGCCGCGATCCGCAGCATATCTTCTTTTTCTTCCCGGAGCGGAAACATTGATCCCAAACGGGCTGTGAAGAGAAGCTTGCCCTTGGCATCGCGAAGGGGAAATTTGTCCTTTACGATGACGGCGTAGGGCTTCTTTTCCCAGGACGCCATGAAACTCTCATCCACCCTCGCGACGGCACGGGAAGGGATCCACCCAAAGGCGAAACTTGTCTCCGCCAGGTACCAGCGACCGTCCCGTGTGATATGAGATACGCGTAAAGGAGTGTTGGCGGCGACGAGCGAGATCTGAAGGTTGTCGAAGGGAAAGCCTCTCACCGAAAGATTCTTGCTCATGTAATGGGGATCGTAGGTGGGGAGATACCTGATATCGGCATTGGTGACGGTGATGGCGTTGAAGGTGCGGTTCGGATAGTTCTGCAGGAAGGCATTCGCCGTAATCCTGCGGATCCAGATCTTCTTATACCTGCGGCCGTTTTTCCCGTAGCCGAGGTTACTCTTGTAATAAGAGAAGTATCTTGCCGTATCGTCCTTGCCGTATGCAGATTGCTGCACGTGCCAAACCGAAAAGAAGATATCATCATAGCGCTGGTCCAGCTTCTCCTGCTCCGCGGCAGAGATGAGATACCTGTCTCCGTCGGTGACGTAGGCGGAATTATCCTGCGTCAGTTCCTGAATATCCCTGATATGCTCAGGCAGCGGAAAGCATCCCCCAAGAAGTGCCAGCGGCGATACTACGAGCAGCACCAATATGAAGCGTATCTTTTTACCGAAAGATGTTACCCTCATTCCAGACTCAACCATCTCGACGCTTCCCTGTAGCAAGACTATATAAAGAACTAATATATTTTTTTTTGTAACCGCGCAAAGGATTTTATCGCGCGTGGCTGCTTGACCCCCGTTGCGCAGGGGCGATATAATCCTTTCCACGGAATCCGACATATACGAAATGCCGGCTTGCAAATAAGGGAGGAGATATGGAAGAGAAGATCATCATCTACGGAAAGGAAGGCTGACCCTACACAGAAAAGGCCAGGTCGGCCTTCGGTGATCGGGCGGTTTACTGGAACGTCGCTTCCGACAAGGCGAGGTTAGAGGAGATGCTCAAGCTTTCCAAAGGATCGCGCCAGGTGCCGGTGATCGTGGAGGGCAAGAACGTTACGGTGGGTTTCGGCGGAAGTTGAGGCGTCTGAGGACGGCAGTTTGCCGCCCGAAACAATCCAAGCTTTAACTCGGTGGTGCCACCAGCAGCAGGCAGACGTCCATCAAGTTCGTCCCGGTGGGACCGGTGACAATGAGATCGTCCGTCTGCCGGAAGAAATTATAGGAGTCGTTGCTCTCCAGGTATTCATCGGGTTTCAGCCCCAGTTCGACTGCCTTCCGGAGGCTTTCGCTATCTACCACCGCGCCTGCGGCGGCGGAGTTGCCGTCGATGCCGTCGGTGCCGGCACAGAGAAAGACAAAACGGTCATTACCGTTTATTTGTCTGAGAGCCGCCAGGCACATCTCCTGATTTCTTCCCCCCTGGCCCGTCCCCTTTACGTCGACGGTCGTTTCCCCTCCAAACAGCAAGCAGGCGGGGAGAATGTACTGCGTTTGACCGCCAACGATCCGCTCTCCCATTCTGATAATTTCCTCGGCGGTCTTTCTTGCTTCGCCGCTCATTGTGGAAGTAATGACATAACCTTTAATGCCTGACGCTTCGGCCGTCTCCTTGGCCTTTTCGAGGAGTATCGCATTGCTCCCGATGATAAAATGATCGATATGCGGAGAAGGTTTCTTAGGTGTTTCCTCGATCTCTCCCTCCTTCCCTTTTGTGATGACGTTTCTGACAGCCACGGGCATCTGCGGCCAGATGTCGCCGTTCTGCAGAATTTCATATGCGTCTCCGTAGGTGGAACTGTCGTGATGGAAAGGAGCCGACCCAATCACCTCGAGGTCGTCTCCGATGACATCGGAGATAACCAGGATTATTCCCCGCGCCTTCGTTGCTCTTGCAAGTCTTCCGCCTTTCGCGGCGGAAAGGTGCTTGCGGACGCAGTTCATCTGCCCGATCGTGAGGCCGCCGCGCAGCATGAGCTCGAAGGCGACGTCGAGATCGTGCATGGTGATTCCCGGAAGCGGCATCTCCAAAAGTGATGAACTGCCTCCGGACAGAAGGTAGATGAAGAGATCATCTTCTCCTAAGCCCTGCAGATAGGCCATGATTCTTTCTGCGGCACGCATACTCCGTTCGTCGGGCAGGGGATGTGCGGAGACAACCACGTCGATCCCTTCCAGCGAACCGTCGTAGTTGGAAATAACGATCCCGCCGGAGAGCCTGTCGGGGAGGGTTGGCAGGAGAGCTCGGGCCATTCGCAGGGATGCCTTGCCGCTTCCCAGGATATGGACGGCGCGATAGCGATGGAGATCGTAGCTCTTGTCACCGATGTCAAGGCGAAAGCCACGGCACCTCACGGCGTCATTGATAAAGGCCTCGGGTGTTGCAGCTTCCAGCGCGGAGGAGAAGATTTTCAATGCCAGATCTCTTCGTGCCATCTTTTTCTCTCCGTCAAGTTCCTCAAATATCGATCAGGGCCCATCCAAAAGCAAGGGCTTTATTTCGCGCCGGCCCGGTCATCTTTTGACAAAGCGACCGCTTTCTTCTATACTGCCGGTGTTCGCGCATGTCGTCATAACTGTCGGTCCAATACGAATCGGGAGGTAACCAAGATGGAACTCAAAACTGCCGTAAAGGAGAGAAGGAGCATCCGCAGTTTCAAATCCGACCCCGTACCTGAAAGCGTCGTCAGTGAAATCATAACGGAGGCGCGCTGGTCTCCCTCCTGGGGAAATACTCAGTCGTGGGAGATCTACGTTGTCACGGGAGAGACGCTCAAGAAGTTCAAGGAAGCCAACCGCGCGAAGATTACGTCTCTTGCTCCCTCGACCACGGAGATTCCCACGCCGCAGAACTGGCCCGAAGCTCTGAAGAAGAGATACGTCGGTGTCGGCAAGAGCGTCCTTGGTTCGCTTCAGATCGCCCGCGAGGATAAACAGGCGAGAATGGATTATACGGCCGATATGTTTTCATTGTTCGGTGCCCCGTGTCTGCTCCTGTTTTGCTTCGACAGCAGCCTGTCCGTCGGTTACGCGATGCTGGATACGGGACTGATCGTCCAGACGATTTGTTTGCTTGCCCAGGACCGCGGACTCGGCACCTGCGCTCTGGCCGCCTCGATTACCTATCCGGATCTCCTTCGAGAGTTGCTTCCCATCCCTGCCGATCGCACGATCGCTGTCGGTGTCGCTCTTGGTTATCCTGATCCCGATGCCGCGATCAATCGTTTCGAAAGAGAGAGGGCGGCCGTTTCGGAATTTGTTACCTGGGTGAAGTAGATGAAGATCGAGATCCCCGCGTCCGAACGACCAGAGAGAAGAACGGAGAATATCGGCGACGCGGATGTCTGTTATCTATTCTACGACGGCCCCGACGGTGCCATCGTCTTTCTCCACGCTACGGGATTTCTGCCGTGGCTCTGGCATCCAATTGCAAGAACCTTGCGGACGAACCATCAGATCGTTGCTCCCTATTTCTGTGATCACCGCGAGACCGAGCCGGAGGAGGGCGGTCTCAGTTGGATGGTAATGGCCAAGGACATGGCCGACCTCTGCGAGAACCTGAGTCTCCGGAAGCCGCTCCTGGTCGGGCATTCCATGGGAGCGACGGTACTCACCATGGCGTGTGCCGCCTACGGTCTTGATGCGAGAGGACTGATCCTCATCGAGCCCATCTTTCTGCCGCAGGAGCTCTATCAACTTGAGCCGCGCGTGGAGTATCACCCCCTTGCCTCGAAATCGATCAAGCGAACTAATTACTGGTCCGATGAAGCCGCGGCGATGGAATATCTAAGATCGCGCTCCCTCTTCCAAAAATGGGACGAAGAGATGTTGAGACTCTATATCGCTTTTGGCATGAGGCCAGGTGAGACGGGGGGGCTTGAGCTTGTCTGTTCACCGCGCCGAGAGGCTTCGCTCTTTATGGGCGGCATGCACTATGATCCCTGGCCGCTGCTTCCCAAGGTGTCCTGTCCCGTTCTGATCCTAGAGGGTGAAGAAAGCGAGAACCGTTCCTATATAGATCTTAAGAAGGCGGTGTCTTTATTCCCGCGGGCTGAATACCGCCTCGTTGCGGAGGCGGGGCACCTGATTCCCATGGAGAAGCCGCAAGAGATTGCAGCTATCATCGAAGATTATTCCCGCCATTTCTCTTAACGCGAAAAGATGAGAGACGACGGCAGCTGCGATGACGAATTGCCGACTATGAAAAGTCTCCTAATTACTCCCACCTTTTTCCCGAAACCGACGGGCAACGCCGTCACGGTCGAGCGGATTTCCCGGCAGCTGCAGCAAGGGGGCATAGAGTGTCGCATCATCGATCTTTCGTTGGCATCGGAGCAAACACTTCTTGAAGAGGTGCGTCGCTTCGCACCGGATGTCATTCACGCTTTCCATGCGTTCAAATCGGGACCATCGGGACTCCGCGCCAAACACGAGGTGTCGGCTGCCATGATCACGACCATGACGGGGACGGATCTGAATGTTGACATGAACGATCCCGAGAGGAAAAAAGTGATGGAAGCCGTGCTTTCCGAATCAGCGGCCATCACTGTATTCAACGAAGAGGCGAAGGCATTAATTCTGCAACACGGTATCCCCGGCGGGAAGATATCCGTTATTCATCAATCCGTGTCGCTGCCGGTCGGCGTTGCGACGGACTATCGCAAACGTTTCGCTATCGATGACGACGCCACGGTCTTTCTTATGCTGGGCTCTGTCCGCAGGATCAAGAATATCGGCGTCGCGATCGATGCCCTTTCCTTCGTAAGGGAAAAGCACGGCGCTTTGTATTTACTAATTGCCGGCCCGATCATGGAACAGCGGGAGTTCGATCTGCTGAGCGACAAGATGAAGCGCAATGACTGGATTCATTATCTAGGAGAGATCGCGCGCGATGAGGTCTGCGGCCTGCTGCGGGAAGCAGACGTTCTGCTGAATACGTCGCTCGCTGAATCGGAAAGCAACTCTCTTCTCGAAGCGATGACTTGCGGAAGAATTGTTATCGGAAGAAACATTCCAGGCAACGCATCAATACTCACGAAACGAACTGGCATACTCTTCAACGACAACGATGATCTTCGTAGGAAGATCACAGGCTACATTGCAAACGCAGGAAACATAGAACTGGTAAGGGAAAGCGCGAGTCGCTTGATCGAAGAAAAATTCAATTGGCAAAGCGAGAAGGATAGCTACCTTTCGCTTTATAGGAATATCGCCCATTAGCGGACTTTCTTTTTTTAAAAAAAATAAAAAAATTGTTCGATATTTCTTGAAAAAACACTTGCATTCATATACAAGTGAGTCAGGTGGTTGTTAGGCCAGTGTTATCGTACCAAGAGATAATAACTTTATCAGGAGGGAGACAGACATGGACGACGTTAAGAAAGTTGCAGCGAAGAAGGTAGTGAAGAAGGTAGTGAAGAAGGCGGCAGCGAAGCCCGCCGCGAAGAAGGTCGTTGCCAAGAAGGCTGTTGCGAAGAAAGCCGTCGCAAAGCCCGCTGCGAAGAAAGCCGTTGCGAAACCCGCAGTGAAGACAGTGAAGGCGAAGGCTGCTGCGAAGCCCGCCGCGAAGAAAGCCGTTGCGAAACCGGCCGCGAAGAAGGCAGTCGCCAAGAAGGCCGTTGCAAAGAAGCCGGCGGTGAAGAAAGCTGCGCCGAAAGCCAAGAAGTAGTAAATAGAGCTTCCCTCCTGTTTGAGGGACACAAAACATGGAGACTCTGTGAGCCGTCTTTCGGGGCGACTAAGGTGGAAAACTTTTTCAGGAGGGAAGATAAATGGCTAAGGCAAAAAAAGGTGACGTACTAAGTTGTTCGGCCTGTGGTCTCGTCGTTGTTGTAGACGAGGCATGTGGATGTGCCTCCGCCGATATCGTTTGCTGCGGAGCACCGATGGCAACAGGAAAAGCCGCTGCTGCAAAAGTTAAAACCAAGAAAGCGATTGCAGTGAAATCGGCAAAGCCAGTTGCGAAGAAAGCCATCGCCAAGCCGGTGAAGAAAGCTGCCCCGGCCAAAGCCGCGGCGAAGAAACCAGCGGCGAAGAAGGCTGCCCCCAAGGCCAAAAAGTAAAACAGGCATCCCTCTTGTCGAGGGATGAGAATTACCGTATCTACAAAGCCCCGCCTTACGGGACAGCAAAGGCGGGGTTTTGTTTTATGAGAAAGACGCTTCACTCCGGAGGCGACG
>JAQULV010000046.1 GCA_028718405.1 Smithellaceae bacterium | reverse complement strand
CGCTGCTATCTATAGCAGCTTCTGTTCCAATATGCCGTTCTCTGCAAAAACTTCTCTAATATGCGATCATTTAAGCAAATGTCAAGTCCCTCGCTTCAATGAGGCTACAATCTAGCAGAGCAAAGCCCCAAAAGTTGTGGCGCAGCCTACATTTTTTGCAGTTTTTTCAGGGCGCCGACATCGATATTGTACTTCCTGATCCGGTGCCAAAGACTCCTCTGTTCGATACCCAATATCTCTGCGGCTTTCACCTGAACGCCACCGGTCCGATTCAGGGCCTCCAGAATGATCCCTTTTTCTATCTCTTCGAGACGTTCATCCAGACCTGACTTCGCTGATGTGCTTCTTGATAGATCCCGATCGGTATATAACTGTGTTATACTTGCCGGCAGTTCTATCGGCCCAATAACACCGCCTTCCGTGAGGAAGGAAGCCCTCTCGATTACGTTCTTCAACTCCCGCACGTTACCGGGCCAGTTGTAGCCAGCAAGCATCTGCATTGCCTTAGCTGATATCCTAATATCATGAGATTTATCAAGGAAAAAATCTGCCAACAGCGGGATATCCTCCCTTCTTTCTCTCAGGGGTGGCAACTCCATGGCAAAGACATTTAGACGATAATAGAGGTCCTCCCTGAACTTTCCTTCCCTGACCATTTCGGGAAGGTTCTTGTTGGTAGAAACAATGAAGCGCAGATCGACCGATATGGGACGATTCCCGCCGACACGCTCAAACTGCCGTTCCTGCAGAACCCGCAGGAGTTTTGCCTGCGTCGTGAGGGGCATATCGCCTATTTCATCAAGCAGCACAGTTCCGCCGCTGGCCAATTCAAACTTGCCGACCTTCGTCGCCGTTGCGCCCGTGAACGAACCTTTCTCATGCCCGAATAGCTCGCTTTCCAGGAGCCCTTCGGGAATGGCGATGCAATTCAGTTTCACGTAGGGTTTATCTGCCCTCAGGCTGTGCTCATGGATGGCATTGGCTACCAGCTCTTTCCCCGTCCCGCTTTCCCCGTAGATGAGGACCGTCGAATCAGTTGGAGCAACTTTCAGGATCTGGCTCAGTATCCCCCGAATGGCGCTACTCTGCCCCACAATTTCCGGAAACAGCGATTTCGCCTCTAATTTGCTCAGGATGTTTTCCACTTGTTGAAAGATGCGGCTAAAATGGGACAGGTCGTCTTCATCTTGCCGCGCCTGTGGCTCCCCGACAGCGCCATTCACAAACAAGGGCAGCCTTTCAGCCTTCCGCACGAACTCCTTGGTCGGTTGCAGGACAAACCATGTAATCAGAAACCCTAGCAGATAGGTGACGGCGAAAGCAAAGACGCCCCACAGAGTGACGACAGCCACACCGTAGATGGGTTGGGGATTTTCGCGCATAAGATGATACGTAACGATGACGCAAAGCAGGGAGATGCTGGCAAAGATTAAAGGAAGCAGAATAAGGAGACTAAGATTGAATTTCTTAGTACCCATAAGTCTCTGGAGGGGACCCATCGTTGCAGAATAGAGGTCAATAGCCGCCGTTAGCTTACCTCACCATCTTTGTTAAATCCCACATGGGAAGGAAGATCGCCAAGGCGAAGAATCCGACCACCGCTGCGAGGCCGATGACCAGGATAGGCCCTATCGCATCGGAAAGGCCGCGAACTGCGTAGTTCACCTCATCGTCATAGTGAACGGATATTTCTTTAAGCATCTCATCAATATTTCCCGCCTCCTCGCCGATCGCAATCATATCTATGACCATCGGTGTAAAGTGTTTGGCGGAGCGCAAGGGCACGGCAATTCCTTGCCCCTCTTCAACCTGCTCCCGCACCCGGTCGAACTCGCGGGCAACGGCATTGTTTCCGATCGTACCCGACAAGATGTTCATCGCGGTGACTACGGGCACACCACTCGATTGCAATATAGCAAAGATGCTGGCGAAGCGCGACATTATCGCCTTGACGAACAGCGGCCCCAATATTGGTAACCGCAAGATAAGAGCATCGCGAACATACTTCCCGTTAGTCGTCTTGAAATAGTAGCGCAAACCGATAACAATCACCGCAACGACAGCCAACACGATGTACCAATACGCCGAGAGAAAGCTATAAAGCGCCATGGCAATCCTGGTCGGGAGGGGCAGTTGCAGCCCAACGCGTGAAAAGACCATAGCGAATTTGGGGATGACAAAGGTGAGAAGAACGAAAAAAGCAGCAAAAAGGGCAAACAGAACAATCATCGGGTATTGCAGGGCGGATCTCACATCGGATTTGATTCGGTGCTCATGCTCGATGATATAGATTAAACGATCCATAATATCGGGAACGTTCCCGCTTGCTTCACCCGCCCTGATCATACTGCGGTAAAGCGGCGAAAAGATGGCCGGGTGCTTCTCCATCGCCTCGTACAATGTGGAACCCTGTTTGATGTCTTGGGACATGTCCCCAATGCATCTCTTGAGAGTCCGGTTATCGGTCTGAGCCTCCAAAACCTGAAAGAGGCGAAGGATCGGGACGCCGGCGTGCAACATCGAGCGGAATTGTTTGGTAAAGAGAATGAGCTGTGGCGCCTTGACGAACTCGATGCGCTCCCGGATTCGCGTCCAGAGCTCGGAGCGGGCATTCGGCGTTTCTGCCCTTACGTCGGTGGGTATATAGCCTCGCGATGACAGCAGGTTCTTGGCGGCTTCAAGGGAATCCGCCTCGATGCTACCCGAGACGATCATTCCGGATTCGCTTATTGCGTCATAGTGAAATTCCGGCATGCCTTACCGCCTTCAGACAACGACGGCGGACGCTGCTTCTTCCAGGGTGGTTATCCCCTGGAGCACCTTAGAGGCGGCGTCCTCCTTTAAGGTTCTCAGTTTCCCAGCCAACATAGCTTCCCTGGTAATCTCCTGGCCCGAGCGCTTCTTCAAAATCATTTCTTGAACCATCTCATCATTAACCAGAACCTCGAATACCCCTGTTCTGCCTTTATAGCCGGTATTCATGCATTGGTAACAGCCCCGGCCTCGCTGGAAGTTCGCCCCCGGAACATTATCGATCCCCCACGCCGCCAAGGCTTTTTCTGGCGGACGGTACGGCTCCTTACAGTAAGGGCAGATCGTTCTCACGAGTCTCTGGGCGAAAGACACCAGCAGGACAGAAGAGACCAAAAAGGGCTCTATCCCCATATCGATGAACCGGCTTACCGCCCCGGCTGCGTCATTGGTGTGGACGGTACTTAGAACCCGATGTCCCGTTTGCGCCGCCTGGACCGCAATGGCCGCTGTCTCGGAATCTCTGATCTCACCGACCATGATCACATCCGGGTCCTGGCGTAGGATCGCCCGCAGACCGCTCGCAAACGTCATGCCGGCTTTTCTGTTCAGTTGAATCTGCCTGATATTCTCTATCCGGTATTCCACCGGATCCTCGATCGTGATGATATTGATATCGGGATTATTTAGCTCGTTAAGGATGGCATAGAGACTTGTACTCTTGCCGCTCCCTGTCGGCCCTGTACTGAGAATCATACCGTAAGGCTTACCGATCATGGACTCGATCTTCTCACGGTCGGAAACGACCATGCCCAAACGGTCAAGGGTATAGACACCGGCACTCATATCCAGGAGTCGAAGGACGACGTTCTCACCGTAGATGGTCGGCATCGAAGAGGCGCGGACGTTGATCTCCTTTTTCTCTATCTTGAGAGTAAATCTCCCGTCCTGGGGAATCCTCGATACGGTGATGTCCATGTTAGCAAGGATCTTGATTCGGGCGATGATCGGCAGAAACAAAGACTTCGGAGGAGACGGCACTTCGTGGAGTTTACCGTCGATACGGAACCGCACCTGGATGTTGTTCCTCTGGGGGCTGATGTGAATATCACTTGCCCCCTCGCGGACTGCATGGGCAAAAATAGAATTTACTAGCCTGATGACCGGGGCCTCCCCGGCCATATCCTGCAGTGAAGAGAGTTGCACGTCCTCGACGGCTTCCTCGACCTTCTCCGCATCGGGCAGCGTGTCGATCTCCATGCTTTCCAGAACGCCGCCGAGACCGGATTGGACGCCATAGAGGCTACTGATCAACTGATTCACCTCTCGCTCCGTGCATACCACCGGTTCCACTTCGTCGTTCGTAAGCAGTTCTATAGAGTCCAGAGCGTTTATATCAAGGGGGTCCGTCATGGCGATCGTCAGGAGACGCCCTTTCTTACGTAGAGGGGCAACCTGGTACTTCATGGCAATGTCGATGGGGATCAGACGAACCACATCCATGTCAACAGGGTATCTTTCCGGATGATACCTATCGATCCTCAACTGCTTGCTGAGCATATCAACGATCTGCTGCTCGCTCACCAACCCATTGCGGATGAGGTACTGGCCGAGCTTCAGGCCGGTCTTCTTCTGTTCCAGCAAAGCGGCACTGAGCTGCTCCCGATTGAGAAGGCCGCTCTCGACAAACAGTTCCCCTAGCCTCTTCTTTATCAGCATCGTCTTACCTCATCAGCCTCTGGTTCAAACCCAGATAACATCATAGACCGTAATTTATAACCTATTTGCGGATATTTCAAGATTTTTCGCCCCATTCGGCACTCTTGTGCATCGAAACTTGAAAGGGTGCCCCTTTTTTGCTAAAAGGGGGCTGCTCAAATAATTCCCCTAAGGACATCGTCTCCATATGCGTACACCCATTGTTAAGGCAGCCCAAACTACCCTCTTCCTCATCGCTGTCCTACTTATCTCTTCCTGTACATCTGAAGCGAAGATCACGTCTTTTCAGACGACTCTGCCCGCTGCGATCGCAGAACTTTCCTCGGGCTATGTCATCTGCGTAGATAAACAGCTCCAGAAACTCTTCGTATTCCACAGGGATGGTTCCACCATTGAGAAGGTCTATGAGGCTCCATGCTCCACGGGTAAGAGGCAGGGAGAAAAGATGCTTCCGGGTGATGCCAAGACGCCCGAAGGGATATTCTTCGCCTCGCGGCTATACTCCGATCGCAATCTTGCCACCATTTATGGGACCCGCGCTTATAGACTTGATTATCCCAATCCTCTCGACCGCAAGGTCGGGCGCGACGGTAACAACATTTGGATCCACGGCACCAACAAGCCGCTGAAACCCTATCAATCAAACGGCTGCATCGCCCTGCGGAACGAAGATATCGAAAGACTCGCTCCGATGCTGCAACTCAACAAAACTCCCGTCGTCATTGAAAAGACGATCCGATGGGTATCTCTCGAGCAGAGCAGCACCCTCAAGAACGAATTGAATGAAGTCCTGGCACATTGGCTCCAGACCCACAATGATAAGGAAACCGGAGCCTCTCCTTCCGTCAGACACTTTCGCCACAGGGGGGGTAAATCCAGTATCACGGGGGGCTCCGCACGGAGGGTCTGGACGGACCACTTCTCCCTTGCCCCGCGGGATGTGACAATCCTTATAAAGGACAACACCGCGGTGATTCTTTATGACCAGATACTGGCCGTCAGCGACGACGGCACTTTCAGAGGCGCTTATCGGAAACTCTATCTGGAGAAGAGAAACGGCACATGGTTCGCCCTCGGAGATCGCGAGCCCACCATCTTGGCCGCTGCTGCCATGCAGGAGCCAGTTGTTACGCCCCCGGCGAATCAGGCACCTGTTCGAACGGCCGCACCGCGGAAGGCGCCGCCCGAAGCAAAGCAGTCTTCGGCCCCGACCGCTAACATGGAGGTAAGGGGTGCTCTTGACCGCTGGCTGGCGGCTTGGGAGAAGGGTGATATGAAGGGCTATCGCTCCTGCTATCTGTCTAATTTTGCTTCCCGGGGGATGGATCTGGATGCTTGGGTTGCCTATAAAAGCGATCTTTATGAAAAATATAGAGAGATAAACATCCGCATTGAAAAGATCAAGATATCCATCGACAAAGACCGGGCAAATGTTACCTTTACCCAGAAATATACCGCTCCGGGGATAAAGCTGATCGGGCGGAAAAGTTTGGAGCTGCGTAAAGTTGAAGGGGGCTGGAAGATAGCCAAAGAGATGTCTTCAATCTAGAGGATTTACCTTCAGACGAGTCTGGACGGGGGGAAGATTCACGGGGACTTACATGTCTGCCTTATGGTAACCAGCCTTAATCGCATCTTCCTCTGACCTAAACTCCACACGATGGTCCGGCAGGACTTCGTTATAGAACCTCATACCTTTAAGATGATAGTGTTTTGTCGCACTGTTCCCAATGACCTTTGGCGCGTCCAATCCCGGACTCTCTGTCACCGACGGTAATACGGGTTTAAGAGCCCCCGTGGAAACATCAGTTCGGACGGCGCTAGGAATTGTCACAATGTTACGGACTTTAGTCGCGATCCCCTTTCCGGAGGGCAAGCTCAAACCACTCAGATACGTACCATCTATCGCCAAATAGAAAACCGATGCCCCCCCTAATACGAGTACGGCTGACGACGCAACCGAGGCTCTCTTTAGTCGACCACTCACCGTTGGGAAAAGCCGATTGACGCAAGCTAAAACCAACGGGACATCGGCCCTGTTACGTTCATGAATGATCATCGTCAGGATGATGTGGTGGCAAAGGGTCACAATCTTACGCGGGTAACCGCCCGTGAACTGATAGATGCACCAAAGAGCCATCCCGGAAAAAATTTCTGGTGGAGGAGCCGTTTCTGCCGCCCGGGATAGACGGAAACGGATCATATTGCGCGTCTCCGCGTAGTTCAACGGCGTCAACCGGTACGTCATATTCACCCGGTCGGCGAAGGCCCGATGCCGCTTCAGCATCTGGCCGAATTCCTGCTGGGCAAAGATGACGATCTGCAGTAACTTTCTGTCGTTTGTCTCGTAGTTCAGTAACTCTCTTAAGATCTCCAGGCCGAATTCCGGCATCCGCTGCCCTTCGTCGATGATCAGCAGAATCGTCTTCCCGTCTTCGACCCCTTCCGCAAAAAGATAGGCCTTTATGATTTCCCGAATCTGGAATTCGTCGGCGTCTGATGGCAGGTTGATCTTGAAGGCGCTGGCTATGGCCGAGAGGAATTCCGTCGGCTGACTGACGGCAGGGTCCATAATGATGTACACGCGGGACGCTGGCGAATCGGCAGAAAACACCTGAATCAACTGTCGACAAAGAGTAGTTTTCCCCGTACCGACATCGCCAATAACGACATTCAACCCGCGATGCAGCCGTATGGCGATCTCCAGTCTCTGCAGACAGGCCAGATGTTTTTCCGATTGGAAGAAGAAATCGGGGTCAGGCGAATTCGAGAAGGGCTCTCTTTTCAGATTGAGCACATTAAAATAATCCATAGGCAGAACTGAGTCGAATTACCTCCCCATTGGATTCTCGATCGGAAACTAATCGATCTATTTTACCGGTTCGGAATTTCCCTCTTTCTTCGCTCCGTGGGCGCCGACCACCGTTACCTGTTGGGGAGGTAAGATTGTCGGCGTTATGAAAATGAGAACTTCCTGGAGATTGTCTTCCTTGCTCTGCCCTTTGAAGAGCCATCCCAAGCCAGGGATGTTCTTTAGTCCCGGGATACCGCTTGTCGAGTCGGTAATGTTTTCCATAGTAAGGCCGGAGATGACGATTGTCTCCTTATCGGCAACGATCAGGGTCGTTTCCGTCTGCTTCTTGATGATGAAGGGATTGCCCAAGACGTTACGCGTGGTATCGACCTGATCCTTCTTGACAACGATCTTCATCTTTAGATTCTGGTTCTCGATAACGTGGGGTGTAATCTCCAACCGCAGGACGGCCTCTTCAAATTGCACCGAGCTGTTGCCTTCCCGGTCCGTTGAAACGTAGGGGACCTTCTCCCC
>JAQULV010000045.1 GCA_028718405.1 Smithellaceae bacterium | reverse complement strand
GTTCGGAGCAAAAGTTCCGTAGTTGGCTGCCGTGCACCCGGCCAAGAGTAGAAGGATGACCAAGGCAAACGCGATTCTTATGTTTCTTGTTTTCATAAACTCCTCCTCAATGAAAGATGATTAGTGGACTCTCTTGTCGCCGTATGCTGAAGGCATACCTCAATGCAAATCTCACTCAGAACGCCCCATAATGGAAACCTATGGGAAAGAATGCCGCCAAACGAAGCTACTCGGGGAAGTCCGTCACCGCGGATGACTGCGACGCAGGAGAAAGAACGTTGCGTCGCGACTTCAAGGAGTACTGCCGATCGAATGATCATCTCTCAGAAAATGATTAGAGCCCTTTCCGTACGCCCCTTACTCCGAGAGAGATATCATTCAGAAATATTTTCCCGAAAAAGCCGAAGCCTGTCCAGAAGTTTGTACCATGAGGTTCTCAGAAAATTCGGAACTATTCCTTGCGAAAAAACCTTAGTCCTTCTGATGATAGAACAAGAAACGGGAAGATTGATTATCAAAGGGTCAACTTCCGTGTTCTACTCCCATTAAGCTATTGAATGGTCTATCACGTCTCCGGCAGCGGCGGCGGCGTCTCCGAAGATCATCCGTCCAGAGTCTTGGTTGTCACTGGAGATGCGAAGACATACATTGGTCTTCTTCTGCCCATATCTCCTAAGAAGAAGGATTAGTATCCGCCGCATAAATGCGCGGGGAAATGTCCCCGGCGTGCAACAGATTCCCGTTAATTCAAGAGAACTGATTCCCATTAACGGCGTTCTCCGCCCGGCACGGCTTCGTTTTCCATCTCGCCATCGTTCATGATGAACTCAGGGGTGTAGATCACGACGTGATTGCTGGACTTCATCTTGACAACGGTGGAAGCTTCCAGCCGGGAATACCAGACACCAATTGGTTGCCGCTTGTCATCCCTTATGACGAACCCGTGCGGATAGGTCTTCTCTTCCAAAGCCCTGTTCTGCATACCTTCGACCAAGTCGCGAAACACATCCGCCTGGCTTTTGATCGGCGTTGCTTTGATAGGTTTCCAGAGATCTGAGTCGAGGACATATCGTTCATTCAATCCCATGATGGCATCTGGGTAGACATCGGAACCGCTGTAGTAATAATTCATCCCCGCATCGAGTTTAAAAGCTGAGAACGATTTCGTTACCGCCTCGTCGGGGATAATGCTTCCGTAATTGGGAATCATGCAGCCGACGGCAATACAAAGGACCATAACGGAATAGATTGCGAAGGCTGCGCTTGTTATCCTTGTTTTCATAATACTCCTCCCTCCATATGGATTATCTCATTGAATCCTACTCGTGACGCGCCGATATCGAATCATAGCTACCCTGACATACCTATTATCAACTGATCATCAGAAGAAAGAGCTAAGGAAACTTCACTTAAGGAAAACCAGTCTCAGGAAACGACTGAGATACGGAAGGGAATTTGCACCACAACCTCAGAGATACTTCCGATCGGAGCCCCTCCGGGAGAGGGCTTGGCAGCCCGCTCAGCGGAAATCATCCATGATTATTTTCTCGAAAACGGGAAAGGTTGTCCAGAATTTTGTATCAGTTTGGTCTAAGAATATTTACGGTCCCAGCTTCCGAAAAACCTTAGATGGCCCAGTCTTCAAGGAAGCTGGCGGTTTTTGATTATCGTGTGATACTTCCGCAGCTATTGCTCTCAAGCAATTGCATCAGAGATGCCGACGCCTTCTCCACCAATACGGCCGTTGCTTCCGAGAGCTGCCTCCCGAAATCAAAATCACGGCCGCCGATGGAAAGGATATAGGCGGGGAGCTCCTTCCCAAAGATGGTTTTGAGAAAAAGGATCAATGCCTCCGGCGTCATCTGATGGGAAAAGCAGTTCGACCTGAAGATGGGAGGCAAGCGGTCGAAACGTATGTCCTGTCCGCTTCCCGCCGTCACATGCGCGTCGACGAATATAACGCGGTCATACTCTTTCATGACCTCCATCATCTCCGGTGTCAGCTGCACAAGGAAAATGGAGTCTACTTCCCGGCCGAGATACTCCAGTCCGGTTTCATCGTACTCAAGCTGATCCTGTCCCATGCGTCGCCGGAGAGAATTGACGAGATGAAAGGCAACGCCGTCATCGCCGCGATCGATATTGCCGTAACCGATAACCAGTGTCCGCCGGGTTTTTCCCGCAAGCGTGGACGTCGCATCACGTTCATCATCGTGCCGTTCGCGTCGGGGAACCAAGATATCACCCATGCTTCGTCCTAACGACTAATCCGGTCCAAGATCCTGCCGTCGGCCGCCACGAGTGTTACTTCCAGCGGCATCCTCCCCAGGGCATGTGTAGCACACGACAGACACGGATCGTAGCAGCGGATGGCTGCCTCCACCCTGTTGAGCATCCCTTCTTCGATACGCGTTCCTTTCACGAAGGCCTTGGCCACTTGTCCTGCCGCCGTATGCATCGCCCAGTTGTTATTGCCGGTGGCAACGATAAGATTCACCCTCGTCAACTGGCCGTTCGCGTCGGTACTGTAATCGTGGAACAGCGTCCCGCGTGGAGCCTCGATTACCCCGACCCCCTGACCGGGAAGCTTCACCTCCCGGGGGCTATTGCGGATGTCACGCGACATGATGTCTTTATCGGCCAGAAGTTGCTCGATACGCTCCAGGGCATAAACAAGTTCAATCAGACGGGCGTAATGATAGAAGAGCGACCCTTCCACGGGCCGGCCTCCGTTAATCTGCCGAAACTGCTGAAACTCACGATCCGCCAAAGGTGTCCCGATCTTATCGATGACGTTCATCCTCCCCAGCGGCCCCACCCTGTATGTTCCCTGGGGCCAGCCGAGCTTCCGATAGTAGGGATACTTGAGGAAGGACCAAGCCTCCACGTGCTCCGCGACATGGGAGAGGTAGTTCTCCCCCTTGAACTGAGCGATCATCCGACCCTGGTCGTCTTTGACGCGGATCTCGCCGTCGTAAAGCTGCATACCGCCCTCTTCGTCAACGAGGCCCATATAGTTGGACGGAAAAGATGCGAAGTGTTCCGCCAAATCCTTGTTCGCCTCTAGCCAGCCTTTGCCGATCTCTACCGCTTTTTTGGCAATCGCAACCATTGCAGGAAGCTCGGCGGCAATCGCGTCATGGTCCTTCTGTTCAAGGGGAGCGTTCACGCCGCCGGGAACGGTGAAGTTCGGATGGATCCTTTTCCCACCGAGCCGTTCAATGATCTGCTGTCCGTAGCGGCGCAGGTTCACCGCCTTCAACGCCAGTTCCGGATCGGCCTTGATGATACCGAAGACGTTTCTTTCGGCCGGATCGGCATCAAAACCCAAAATGAGATCCGGTCCCGCCAGGTAGAAGAAATGCATGCCGTGTGACTGGACCATCTGCCCCATGTGCATCAGCTCACGCAGAAGTTTTGCCGGTCGCGGCGGCT
This sequence comes from Smithellaceae bacterium, assembly GCA_028718405.1. GTDB lineage: Bacteria > Desulfobacterota > Syntrophia > Syntrophales > JAQULV01 > JAQULV01. The sequence continues at coordinate 4,378 of JAQULV010000045.1, read as the reverse complement.
CCACCCGGGCGATGCCGTCACAGGCCTTGGCAGAGGCGAGATGGTGGCTGACCGGACAGATGCCGCAGATGCGCTGGGTGATCTGCGTCATCTCATGGTAAGGCCGGCCTTCAGTAAACTTCTCCAAGCCGCGGAATTCATCGACATGGAAATATGTCTGTTCCACCTCGCCGTCGTCGTTCAAATGGATCGTCACCCGGCCGTGGCCTTCAATACGCGTGACCGGCTCGATTGTTATCTTGCGGGCAGCCATGGATGTCCTCCTTTAGTCGTATGTGAAGAGTTCCGGCGGCAGGATAACGGGCGTCCGGCCGGCCAAGAGCTCCGTCAGTGCATAGAAGAAGGCGTCGGCGCGCGGCGGGCAGCCCGGTACGAACAGATCCACCTTGACAATCTTGTCTACGCCCGTGACCATCGGGAGCGGCTTAACCAATTCATCCGAATCCGGGATCAAACCGCCGCAGACACTCTCCGTTTCCAGGTAGGCACGCTCCAAGGCCTGGTCTGTACCGACGAGATTGCGCATCGCGACAATACCGCCGAAAGTGGCACAATCACCTACGGCAACGAGGATCTGACATTTCTCGCGCATCTTCTTCGCCACCTCGATATTGTGAGTGTTGCTGATGGCACCCTCCAGGATGCCGACCGTAACGCCCTCATCGGGTGGATGCTTCAAATCCGTCACCGGCGAAGAGGTAAAATCGACTGACTCCAGCAAACCGACGATCCTCTCGTCCATATCCAGAAGCGACATGTGGCAGCCGGCACATCCGGCCAGCCAGTCCGTGGCGATTTTTACCTTTGGCATCATCTGCCCTCCTTTCCCTTCAGCTCCGCAACGGCAGCAGCCGATATCTCCGCAAACGATCCTCCCGTCTCGAGCCCCAGCCCCCCGGCGAGGAGTTGGAGAACTTCCCAGTCCTGCTTCGCCTCACCGTCTGGCGGGAAGGCCGCACTGAGACCCAGCACCCGGCCGTCGGTATTAACCGTCGTCCCCATCCTCTCCGACCAGATGGCCGACGGAAGAACGGCGTCGGCACGGCCCGCCAGCGGAGAGACAAATCCTCCCTGCAGGACGATGAAGACATCGGGTGATAGCGACTCGATCACGCCGCTTCCATCCCAATCCTGATCACCGAGAAGAACGTAAAGCACTTTTAGGCCGCGAGTATTGAGCCCTTTGTTTATCCCCAAACTCGCTGCCGTATAGGTGTTGACTCCCGGTTCGATGCGGACAAAGGTCGCCTTCCCCTCCAGAGCCTTAAGGGCGTTGAGTTGCGCATCCGTAACGGCATCTCCGTAGACGACTGTGGGACGCTCGGCGCGAGATGCAATCTCGACGGCCTTGCCGATTTCATCGGGAGGCACATGGACGTGGGCGAAAGGAGAAAGGCCGTTGTCCTTTCCTGCGACCAAGACCAGGCGGGCTCCGCGGTCTGCCGTCCGTTTGACGATGAAAGAACTGACGGGCTGGGCACGCACCGGATCGGCGCCGGCAACGATGATGATGTCACTGCCCTCAATGTCACTGAGCAGCCCGGCATCAAAGGCCTGGGGTACCGCACCATTGAGAAGCCCCGCCTGAGAGTGCAGTTGTCGGCGGAAGAGATTGTTGGCCAGGTGAAGAGCCTCGGACGTGGCACTGCTGGAACAAAGAATCCCGACCTGATCGGGGCGGGCATCATTGATTCTCTCCGCCACCGTCGTCAGAATCAGATCCCAGTCAGCCGGAGAAAGCTTTCCGTCTCTGCGAAGCAGGGGCTCGGTATAGCGGGCGCGCCCTTCAAAGAGAGGATCGAAACGTCCACGTTTGCAGAGGAGCCCTCCGTTCACCTCCGCACCCCAGTCACCTTCAATCCGCAGCACCTGGCCGCCGCGGGTGACGACCTTTATCCCGCAGCCGATACTGCACTGGCTGCAGGTACTGGCCGTCTTTTCCGTTTGTCCGCTTCGGCCGGTAAAAGAACTGCGCCTTTCGATTATCGCCCCCGTCGGGCAGGATTGCAGGCACGTCCCGCAGGTGATGCACGTTGATTCGCCCCACGGCAGATAAGTATCGGCGTGGATCATGGTATCGGTGCCGCGCTGACGCAATCCCAGGGTATGGTTGGCGACGAGTTCGCCGCAAGCCCGGGAACACCGCTGACAGAGGATGCAACGGTTATGCTCCATCAAGAAGAATTTCTGCGTTGCATCGATTGGAAAGGGCTTCGTGTAGGTGGGATACAGCCAGTGATCGAGGCCGTAGCGATAGCCCAGCGTCTGCAGTTCGCAGTCGCCGCTGGCCTCGCAGAACATGCAGAAGTGATTGCGCTCCGAGAAGAGCATGTCTAAAACGAGCTTCCTCGCCTTGACGACACGCGGGGACTCGGTCTCTATCTCCATCCCTTCCGAAATCGGGTAACTGCAGGCGGTTTGAAGATTGCGCTGTCCCTTGACTTCCACGACGCAGATCCGGCAGGCACCGATGGGGGCCAGCGCCGGATGGTCGCAAAGAGTGGGAATGTCGATCTCCGCCTGTTTCGCGGCTTGAAGGACCGTTGTCCCCACGGGAGAGCTGAACTCGCTGCCGTTGATCGTAATCCTTACTTGCTCCATCTCTGCCTCTCCTTGCTTTTCTTTCGCCCTGCGAGAAATGAGGGCAAGTGACCTTTTATCTTACGAAGACTGCCAGAGGTTAACTATGAAGACGGGAATAACGTTACGCCGCAGTTACTGAGGTTATGAAGAATCCGGAAAACGGTTCTGCCGGGACGCCACGGGGCGTGTCAGGTGGTTGGAAGCGGACATATGACATCGGATATAACTGCCAAGCCCCGCACATATAGAATTTACGTCGGCCGCTGTTTTCTTGTCAATGATTTTGTTTTGCGGGGCCCCTATGGCAGGAACCGGCCACGGTCAGCCATGAATTCCCGGTAGAGCCGGAAGTGGTCCGTATCTTCATAACGGATTGGTGAAATGGCATCTCGATCAAAGCTGTAAAGGGCGGCCCCGGGACAGGCGAGCAAGATTGGGGAGTGGCTGGCCATGATAAACTGGGCATGACCCTGCGCCGCCATGGCCACAAGGATCGAAACCAGCTCCAACTGCCGGCGGGGCGAAAGAGCGGTCTCGGGCTCATCGAGGAGATAAAGCCCCTTGACCCGGTAGCGGTTTCGAAAGAAGGACATCAGCGACTGTCCGTGTGACTGCGTCATGAGCGACTTGCCGCCGAAATAGTCGAGCTGACCTGCGTCCGTAGCAGCCCATTCGTCTAGGGCCTTTACAAAGGTCTGGAAGATATCTGAGCCGAAGTACGACCCTTGGATCTTTCCATCAACCCACTCTACGCTGATGTAGTCTGAGAAGCGGTCCTCGTAAGGATTGTGCTCAAAGCGGCTGCCGCCCTCGCCTTCCCACATATGGATCCCGCAGCGGCGGCAGATGGCCTTCAGCAGTGTTGATTTGCCGGTGCCGTTCTCACCGACGAAGATCGCAACCGGCTTATCGAAAGAGAGGCTCCGCGTCTTATGAAAGATCGACAGGTTGAAAGGATAGACGTCCGGACGTGGATATCTTTCCTTATAGATATGGATACTTTTTAGGTGCACTCGCCGGTCCTCCAGGTTGAGGCAAAGACAGCATCACGCCAAGAGCGAACCGATAGCCGCTCAGATAGCGCAGCTAACACGGCACTCGCGAAGGGCGGCCCCAGCTCCCCCCTGCTTCAGCTTCCTGACTCATGGGCCACCTTCTCCTTACTGGAAATGACGCAATAACGCAAGGATGTCTCGTCTCGGCAACACGGAAATAATTGCCCTCGTCATCCAAATGTGATTATATGACAGTGGTCGAACGGATACCGAGGAGGAGGCAGCCTATGAAAGCGATGGTCCTCAGGGGCGTGGAAGACCTCCGCGCCAACACGACGCCACTGGAGCTTGCGGATCTGAGAGAGCCCGCGCCGGGTCCCGGGGAAATCCTCGTCAAGGTTTCGGCCTGTGGCATCTGCCACACGGAATTGGACGAGATCGAAGGACGGACGCCGCCTCCCGTCTATCCCATTGTCCTTGGTCATCAGATCGTGGGGACTGTTGCGGCCTTGGGAAAAGAGGTCTCTCGCTTCCGGGTGGGTGATCGGATCGGAATCGGATGGATCTACTGGACTTGCGGGCGTTGCCCCGCCTGCCTGGCCGGCAATGAGAACCTCTGCCGACAATTCCGGGCGACGGGACGCGACGCCGACGGTGGTTATGCCGAGTTCATGACCGTGTCCGAGAATTTTGTCTATTCCGTTCCGGAGGTCTTCACCGATGTCGAGGCAGCACCGCTGCTCTGTGCGGGTGCCATCGGCTACAGGTCCCTGCGCCTGGCCGACATTCAGGATGGCCAT
>JAQULV010000044.1 GCA_028718405.1 Smithellaceae bacterium | reverse complement strand
TGGCTGAAAGAAAAAGGGGTTCCCGTAAAGCAGATCGACGCTCCCGATGCGCGCGTTTCGTCCGCGTCCCGTCCCAACGTCATTGTCCGGGTCCCGGGGCGAACTCAAGGGTCAACCTGGATACTTACCCACCTCGATATTGTTCCTCCCGGTGAACTCAAGTTCTGGAACGGCGATCCCTATCGGCGATACGTGAAGGACGGCAGAATCTATGGCCGCGGCGTCGAAGACAATCAACAGGATATGGTGGCGTCCATCTTTGCCGCTCGGGCCTTTCTGGAGGAAAGGATTGAACCGGAGCGCTCCATTGGCCTTGTTTTCGTCGCCGACGAAGAGACAGCCAGCACGTATGGACTTCCGTATCTTCTCAAACATCCCGATAATCCTTTCCGTCGCGATGACATTATTGTCGTGCCCGATTCGGGAAACGCGGACGGGGCGGCGATTGAAATAGCGGAGAAGAGTATCCTCTGGCTGCGGTTTAAAACCATCGGCAAACAGTGTCACGGCAGCAGACCGGAGCTCGGGAGAAACGCCTTCCTGGCGGCCTCACAGTTGGTCATCGATTTGCAGGGGCTCCATAAGCTCTTTCCCGCCACCGACCCTCTCTATCAGCCTCCCGCAAGCACCTTCCAGCCGACCAAGAAGGAGGCCAACGTCCCCAATGTCAACACAATCCCCGGCGAAGACGTCTTCTACATGGACTGCCGTGTGCTGCCGCAATACCCCTTAAGCGACGTGTGGTCGCGGATTCGCTCCATGGCCAAGACCATTGAAGACCGTTTCGGTGTCACGATCGAGATATCTTCGACCCAGGAGATCCAGGCTCCGCCACCGACATCGTCCGACGCACCTGTTGTCCTCTCGCTCCAGAAAGCCATTGCCGATGTCTACGGCGTTGAGGCCGTTCCCATCGGTGTGGGAGCCGGAACGGTGGCCGCCTTCTTCCGCCAGGAAGACTATCCCGTCGCCGTCTGGAGCAAGATCACACAGACCGCCCATCAGCCGAACGAGAATTGCCTGATTGCCAATATGATCGGCAACGCGAAGGTATTTGCCCGCCTGTTCCTTTCGCCCTAGGAAAGAATTGTTTGTCGTCCCCGGGAAACCGTGCTAGGCAATGATCCAATAAATATCCCGGTAGGTTGACGACATGGCCCCAAAAGAGGAAGAGATCGTTACAGAGAAGATCACCCTGGCCAGGAATGACGTTTTGAGGATCCTTCTCGGCGAGAATGACAAAAATATAAAATTAATCGAGAAGAGAGAGGCGGTTAAGATCGGCATCCGCGGCAATGTCATCTCTCTTACGGGCGAAAAGACCGCCGTCAATTTTACTAAGAATCTGCTCCTGCAGTTGTACGGCATCGTTGAGAAAGGATACCCTCTCTATTTCTCCGACATCGATTACGCCCACCGTATCCTCTGCGCCGACCGCAAGGCCGATCTGGAGAAGATTTTTTTGGACACCGTTTTCATATCCGCCAAGAAGAGAATCATCACCCCCAAGAGCGCCGCACAGAAGCAATACATCGACGCAATACGCAAGAAGGACATGGTATTCGGCATCGGACCCGCCGGCACCGGAAAGACCTATCTGGCCATGGCCGCTGCGGTCTCCGCTTTTCTAGAAAAGAAGGTGAACCGCATTATTCTGGCCCGTCCCGCTGTAGAGGCCGGCGAGAAACTGGGATTTCTGCCCGGAGATCTCTCGGAAAAGGTAAATCCTTACCTCCGCCCGCTCTACGATGCCCTGTTCGATATGATGGACTTCGACAAGGGTAGCGCGCTCATACAAAAGGGGGTAATCGAAGTGGCACCTCTGGCGTTCATGCGGGGAAGGACCCTGAACGACTCCTTCGTAATCCTCGACGAAGCTCAGAACACCACCTCCGAACAGATGAAGATGTTCCTGACCCGGCTGGGCTTCGGTTCCAAGGCGGTCATTACCGGCGACGTGACCCAGATCGACCTTCCCTCCGAGCGCATATCCGGTCTCATCGAGGCAGAGAAGATACTACGAAAAATCGAGGGCATCGGGTTCGTCCACTTTTCTGAAATTGACGTGGTACGCCATTCCCTCGTTCAGGACATCATCCGGGCCTATAACCACTTGGACCGATCTCGCCCACCGCGGAAAGAGTAAACCGTGAAGATACTCATCGAGAATCGCCAAAAGAAGATCTCCCTAAGGAAGCAGGAAATAAGATCGACCCTCGGGAAGATCATGCGGCTTCTCGCGTGCCGCGATAACGAAGTCAGTGTTCTCATCGTGGATAACGAACAGATCAGAGCGATAAACAAAGCCTATCTCAAAAGGGACCGCCCCACCAACGTGATCTCTTTTTCGATGCGGGAAGGGGAACACGGGGCCATCAATCCGACTGTACTCGGTGATATCATCATCTCCGCCGAGAGGGCCGAACAGGATGCACAAAAGGAAGGGATAGCTCTATCTGACGAAATGGATTTTCTGCTTATCCACGGATTGCTCCATCTTTTGGGATTTAACCACGAAAGTGTTTCCAGAGAGAAATCTCTGGCTATGAAAGCCAAGGAGCGAGATCTATTCCTGGCTCTAAAGGGGTACGAGCTCGGAGAGAGCTAGTGTCAGCCGCCCTTCTTTGTCCCGGCCTCTTGTTGGGCCTGCGGGCTTATCTTCAGTACCTGCCCCGCCCGGAGATTGTTGCCGCGAATCTTATTGGCAGACTTTATCCGACCCGGGGTAGTTTCGAAACGCCGCGCCAGTGACGTCAGCGTATCGCCCTTCTTCACCTTGTACCTTATTGACTGATTCTTCGTTCCCTTCTCGTCGGCATCATCGGCCGACGCGTAGCTCTTGTGTCCTCCCGGGATTCTTATGTAGCGTCCCACCCGGACACCACCACGCCCGGAAATGTGATTCTGCACTCTGAGTGCCCGCACGGAGACACCATATTTTCGAGCAATGGAGGCGAGCGTTTCACCTCTCCGCACCCGGTGACTGCGGTATTTTCCGACCGATGCGAAGGACCGCCTCGGTTCGGGTTTCGGTTGCTCCCATTGCGGGATATCGGCCGCCGCTTGGGCAAAGCGATCAACGTTTCCCGGAGGGACCTTGAGGTCATATTCCCTGTCCGGCGTTACCTTCAATCTCAATTCGGAGTTCAGGTTTGATAGACTGTCTCCCGAAATCTCCAGTTTCTGCGCGATGTCCTCCAACTTCATACATTTGTTGGACTTTACCACATCGTAGACGTAGGTATTCTGTCTTTCAATATTTTCTCCGATATCTTCGAAGCCGTACTTCTTCGGGTCTTTGATAATCAGGACGGTGGCCAGAAATCGGGGAACGTAGCGGGCCGTTTCGTAAGGAAGCTGTCGATAAAGATCCCAGAAGCGGTCCAGATAATTGATGTGCTGACCTGATATGACCCTAAGGACCCGGCCTTCACCGCAGTTGTAAGCGGCCAGTACCGTAAGCCAGTCACCGAACATGGCGTGGAGCTCTTTCAGATACGAAATGGCGGCCCGTGTAGATTTCTCCACATCCATCCGCTCGTCGATCCATTCATCGCGGCTGAGTCCGAATTTATAGCCGGTGGATGGTATGAACTGCCACAATCCCAAGGCCCTGGCCCTGGAAAGGGCGCAGATCTTAAAACCGCTCTCGACCAGCGGCAGCCAGGAGAGTTCCTCAGGGAGTCCAGCTTTTCTCAGCTCCCGAAGGATGATCGGACGGAAAAGGGCTGAGCGCTTATAGGACTCAACGAAGAAATCCCGCTCCGTGCTCTGGAACATACGGATCTCTTTTTCGACATCCGCATTGCTGATTACCGGGACCTCGCTTCTCGTTCCGTTCGTGACGACGCCGCCTTCGCGGGAACGGTAGATAGCCATGATCCTCTTCGCAATCAAAAGACGAAGGTCGTCTTTCTGGCGCGCGATATCGGGATCGCCATCGGCATCCAGGATCAGGGTATAGGCTTCGTCCAGAAGATCGACGGCTTTTTCAATATCCCCCTTTATCCAGGCGCTCTGCGATTCATTGAGGAGATCCAGGGCATTCTCCATGATGTCCTGCTCCTCTTTGTGTTCCAGATCTTTACCGTTGACAACGGCAGAAATGTCTTTGTCGTCGACGATATCTTGATCGGTCTTGCCTTCAGGACCGGTTTTTTCCTCGGCAGCGTTGATCATCGTGGAAATGGAATCTTCGGTCTTCGATGTTTCCTTGAGCGTCGTCTTTTCAGTCGGTGAGGTAATGCTTCCTGTAGATTTATCCTGGGTGGCATCCGCATATGTATTCGCGGAAAAGAGGGCGAGATTGAGAATCAGGATGAAAGTTACGGTTACGGCAAGTCTTAGCTTAGACATGGGGCATACTCCTTTGTCGTCTGTCGCACCGGCATCTCTCCTGATACCCGGCAAATTCCAACATTTAAATACTTTTGATCCTAAGATACTGCCTGATCAGCAGTGAGCTGTATACCATAGTTTGTTCATTTCCAAAAGTTTAATTCCAGGGGATGCTGCAGACACAAATATGTGAAGAGGCCGGGTGAAGTTACCCTCTGCGGCCGTTCTGGGCAAAATTACACGCGGATTTATGACGACATCAGATAGGTTTCGACGAAATCATCGATGTCGCCATCCAATACGCGGGTCACGTTGCCTGTTTCCAAGTTTGTCCGGTGGTCTTTCACGAGTCTATAGGGGTGCAGCACGTAGGAGCGTATCTGACTTCCCCAAGCAATGTCCTTCTTCGTCTTGTTCACCTCGTCAAGCTTTTCATTTCTTTCTCTGAGTTTCAGCTCATACAGTCTTGAGCGCAGATATTTCATGGCCATCGACTTGTTCTTGTGCTGCGATCTCTCGTTCTGGCATTGAACGACAATTCCCGTGGGGACGTGGGTAATCCTTACCGCCGAGTCGGTTTTGTTCACGTGCTGACCGCCGGCACCCTGCGAGCGGTACGTGTCTATACGCAGATCCTTCTCGTCTATGTCGATGACGATGCTGTCATCTACCTCCGGATAAACAAAAACGGAGGCAAAAGAGGTGTGCCTTCTCGCGCCGGCATCGAAAGGAGAGATCCTCACGAGTCTGTGGATGCCTATCTCGGCCTTCGCGTAGCCGTAAGCGTAATGCCCTGCCAAGGTGAAGGATACGCTCTTCAGCCCGGCTTCTTCACCGGGCAGGTAATCGATGATGGCGGTTTTGAACCCCCGCCGTTCTGCCCACCTAAGATACATCCTCAGTAGCATCTCGGCCCAGTCTTGGGCTTCGGTGCCGCCTGCCCCGGCATGGATGGAGACGATTGCATCCAGGGGATCCTCAGGCGTACGCAGCATGAGCTGCAATTCGGCCGACCTGACCCTCGGTGCCAACGCTTCAAGTTCACGGCTTACTTCCTCTAGGGCTTCAATATCTTTTTCTTCATCGGCCATGGCGAAAAGCATCTGGAGGTCCTCGATATCCCGGTGCTGCCTCCTCCAGTTGTCGATGCTCTCCAGGAGCCCGTCTTTTTCTTTCAGGACTTCGCTGGCCTTTTGAGGATCATTCCAGAAATCATCCCTCAGGGTCAGCGACTCCAGTTCTTTGATCCTCAGTTCTTTATCCGTAACGTCAAAGACGGTCTCCGATATTGTCTATTCTCTTCCTCACGTCGATGAGTCTCTCCTGCAGCCCTTCAATCATTTGCCTTTGTTCCTTTCCTTGATGAGATAAATATAACTATCAGTAAGATCACACACAGAGGGACGAACAGATCGCCGTATTTCTCATAGATCGTGGGAATCCTGAGAAAGGCTACCGTGCCCTTGACACTCGCATCCTGAAATAAGCTCGTAGCGCCGGCGATATTTCCGAGTGGGTCGATTACGCCCGTTATCCCCGTGTTGGCAGCCCTGACCACGTAGAGACGATTCTCAATGGCGCGGAAAACGGTCATCGAAACGTGTTGATATGGTGCCGACGTCTTGCCGAACCAAGCATCATTGGTGATGTTCACCAGGAGGTCGGTCCCACGCCTCTTGTAAGCGCGCCCCGCCTCAGGAAGTATTCCTTCGTAACAGATCATGAGTCCCAGCTTGTGGTTTCCCATCGTGAGGGGATAGAATCCCCTCCCCTCCTTGAAATCCCCGACACCCGCTACCAGCCTGCCAATAAAAGGAAAGAAGCGGCGCAGGGGCACGTATTCCCCATAGGGGACCAGATGGACCTTGTCGTACCTGCCGGCGATGATGCCACTTGGCGACAGAAGGAAAGCACTGTTGGAGAAATCGTAGCGGTCAGCCCCTATCTTGTCGTAGGCGGGTGAGCCCAGAAGGAGCCAACTGCCCGTCAGCTTCGCCGCTCCAGCGATTGCATGGTGGAGAAAGTTCTCATCCTGAAAATAGAAGGGGGCCGCCGTCTCCGGCCATACCACAAGTGTCTCCCTCGTAGGCGGATCGGCAAGCGTGAGTTGGCAATATTTGCTTACCGTGGCCACCTGGTAGGCGGGATTCCACTTGATGTCCTGCTCAATGTTGCCTTGAACAAGCATGACATTGAGCTTCTCTGCGTTAGGAATGATGCGCTTAATCTCCTCAGTACGGAGATAACCGTAAAGGTTAAGCACCACTATCAGACAAATTCCCAGCGCCGCCTCGGCAATTAAGATCTTCTTTGCATTCTTTTTGGCCAGGAGATCATAGACCATGACATTAATAAGAACGATAATAAAAGATATCCCGAAGACACCGAAGATATCCGCTGCCTGACGTAGCATTTCAAACCTGTATTGCGAGTAGCCGATATTCTCCCAGGGGAACCCGGTGAACAGATGGGACCTGATGTATTCGAGGACGGTCCACAAGGCCGGCGCCGAGAGGACAAGAGGTATCTTTCTTGCGCTGAGATAACGGATACCACCCGCGAAGAGGGCTAAGTACAGACTCATGTAGGCAGCCAAGAGGAGCATCACCGGAATGCCTACGTAGAGTGGCAAGTAGCCGTAAGTTACAACAACGTAGGCGATCCAGTAGAGCATACCCGTGAAACCAAGTATTCCCGCCAGGAAACCGAGGCCCATGGCCTTTAGCGGATGCGTATCCTTTATGGCGAAAAGGAAGGGTACCAATGCCACCCAGGCGAAAATGCCATGGCCAAATTTGGGAAAGGAGAGAATAATAAGAAATCCCGTGAAAAGAACCAGCAGATAAGCGTTGATCCTTCTCGGGCCGCTTTCGTATCTATTGCTCTTCATCCAGGATCCTTCTGAGCTTCACTTTCTTTATACTCCTCTCGTCGGCGGAGTCGATCGTCATCTCCAACTCCCCGATACTGATCATCTCGCCGGAAAGTGGTATTCTCTTCAGATTGTGCAGGATAAGCCCACCTAGTGTCTCGTATTTGCCTTCCTCAAACTTCACCCCGAAGAAATCCTCTATTTCCTCGATCTCAATCTTGGCATCGACCAGATAGTATCCCTCGGGCAGCTCCACGATATGCCCCTCTTTCGCGTCGTGTTCATCCTGAATCTCCCCGACAATCTCTTCTATCAAGTCCTCCAGGGTTACAAGACCGGAGGTACCTCCATACTCATCGATGACAATGGCCATGTGGTATTTCCGCTGCTTCAGTTCGTGAAGTAAAAGCTGTGTATTCTTCGTCTCCGGTATATAGTAAGGTCTGCGAAGTGTTGACAGGATGTCTTTTTCGGTAACGTCGCGGTACCAATATTTAACTAGGTCCTTGACGTTTAAGATACCCACGATGTTATCGATGTTGCCGCTGAAGACGGGCATCCGCGTGTGCCCGTACTTGCTGATCAGCTCCAGAATATCGTCGATGGTGGCAT
>JAQULV010000043.1 GCA_028718405.1 Smithellaceae bacterium | reverse complement strand
TGTCGTATTTGTACGCGCCTGTCTGGTATATGATCTCGCCTTCCACGTTCACTGACCCCATCCGCAGTTTAAAGAAGGGATCGAGGGTATGATAGACGGCGGTAAAGGGATAGTAGTAATCGCCTGCCATGGGCAGGTTAGGCATATAGGGGACGAAGCTCCCCGCGTTGGGTATGGAGCGGGGATAAGCGTCGCGCGTGTAGTAATACTGAAGACCGGCCTGAAGATCATCACCTTTGTAGAAGACCGTGGCGTAATAGGCGTCAACGTCCAGATCGGACTGAGTGCCCACGGTGATTGTCTGCGGGGAGACATCAGGCGCGGTCGTGTAGGGGTAACTGCTCTCTCCCAGCTTTTCGACCTGGAGAACAAAGAAGAGCTTCTCACCGGCCGGCACCGCCCAGACAATCTTCGCTGACGTGCCTGACGTATCGCCGAAGGAGGTACCCCACACCCCATGCTCCTGATAGCCGGCGCGTACGAACCCTATAGGTGAAACGTAGGTAATGTAAGCATGATCCCACTGAATGTTCCCCGACCCGGAGGTTATCGTGTTTCCCGCGCCATTGGTCTCCTGGGCGGTGTTGCTTCCCCACGTTCTGTCCAGGGCATCGAAGCGCGTGGTCAACCAAAGTTTATCGGATACCCGAAACTCGGTTTGCAGCCTTACGCGCTGAAAATAGAAAGCCGTCGACGGTAACAGGCGCGGGTCGGTCAAACTGTGATTTTCTTCGTATATGCCGGCCACGAAATAAGAGCCGCTGAATTTGATGTCAACGGCTGACGCGGTCCCGCAGAGGGATAGGAACATTCCCATCACTGCTGCAATTAATAAGATCTTCTTCATCTCCTCCTCCTCTTTTGAGGTAACAAATTTCTTCCTAGTCGGACAACCTCATCGAGTATCCGCCTGCAAGCCGCACCCCCCCCAAAAAAATGACAAAAAGGTGTGAAAGCTGAACTGCGTTACCAGCCGGAGTCCTGGCGGCATACGACATGCGCCCTAAGGCAGCTTCGGTTGCTAAAACGCGTCCGTGGTGTTTCTGAAGAACTACGATTACGTTATGGGCAATAACAGAAATGGCAGGAAATATCAAGAAGAGACCTTCCAGGTCTCACGACCTGGAAGGTCTTGCCGGTGGATTAGAAGCTGAAGCTCAGCCTGTGCAGGATGAGATAGTCGTTGCCGACCTTGTTTGCAGCACTGGCACCCTTGAAATAGTCGCCCGTCCATAGATAGCCAAAACCGGCCATATACTCCAGGTTGTCGTTTATCTTGAGGGTCACGGTCACGTCCGCCTCCTTGCCGTAGTCGTCGCCTACGTAAGTAGTCCTGGTCGTAGAGGTAAAGGGGAAGGTCCCCGTAGTCGTTACCTTGACCGGCTTCTTGTCTACTTCCGCGATCGTGTATGATGCCCTGATATCCAGGTTCTTCAGGGGGCGGACACCGAAGTAACCCTGATACATCTTGGCGTTCGTCATGACAGACTTCACTCTGTTATCCACACCGTTTGCCGTGTCCACATCGGCATAGCCCTGAAGAGGTCCGATCCGGTCCACCAGATCCTGGTTCCACATGATCAGGCAGGGCATGAACTCCCTGCCGCCATCGGCCAGTCCGCCCTCAAGATCATACGTGTTGGGGTCGTCACCACTTACGTAGGCCGCCTTAGCGCCCACGTAGGCGATCCCGAAGTCACCCTCGGCACCGATGTACCAAAGGTTATTCTTTATATTTTGATCGGGGGTGTCATCTTCGTAATCGAGTTTGCCGAAGAGATAGACGTATTCCGCCTCGATATAGATGGGACCGAACTTCCCCTTGAAGTAAGGATCCAACACATTGAACTTGGCAACAAAAGGCGCCGCGTTGATTCCCAGAACCCCGAGGGTACCTGGGGGGAGAAGGCCGAGCAAGCTGATCTGGCTTGTATCGGGGATCTGACGGGGAAAGGCGTTGCGATGGTAGACGTAAAGAAGTCCCGTGTCGATGTTATCCTTCTTGTAGAAAACTCCCGCATAGTAAGCATCCCAGTCGAGATCGGAAAAATTTCCATTGACGGCAATGCCCAAATTCTCGGCGCCGGTTGTCACCTTCGTGGTATAGGGGTAACTGTTCTCGCCGTCCTTCTCAATCTCCCAGAAAATATAGATCGGACCCTCTGCCTTGCCCGAGGTCGTAGCGGCCCAGATAATCACGGGCATCGAATTCGAGGTGTCGGCGAAGGTTGTGCCCCACAGGCCGTTTTCCTGGATACCGACCATCCACATGCCGATGGCCGATTCGTAGCTGATATAAGCACGCTCGAACTGGATGTTCTCAGGTCCTTCCGTAACGGCGGTTCCGGCCCCCATCGTCTCCTGCGACGTGTGGCTCCCCCAGGTCCTGTCCAGGGCATCGATACGCGTCGTTAAAGAGAGTTTGTCCGATACCTTGAATTCCGTCTGCAAACGGAGACGCTGATAGTAGAAGGCCGTGGAAGGAAGCGTCCGCGGTTCGGTGAGACTGTGGTTACTTTCGTAAATACCCGCGACGAAATAGTTCCCGCTGAATTTTACATCAATGGCGTGAGCCGCCGTCCCAAAGACCAGCAGCAGGCCGAGAGATAGTAAGGCAGTACAAAATCTTTTCATAAATCCCCCCCTAACTTTTATTGATACCCTTGCTTAAAGCTGGCAGATGAAGGGACGCGGGATTGCTTCAGGGAACAAGCAGACACCACCCCCCAACAGGACTGCTTTCCTTTCAGATAAGACTATTGCTACTCAAATACGGATGGGATTTCCTTATTACAAACGGATTCGGAAAGTCAACAGGTTATTGGTGGCGGGAAGGAAAATCTTGCGACGAGAACGTCAATAATATTATGGCGGGAAAGCCAAGCAAATTCCCGCCAGATAGATTGGTGCCGAAGCCGGGACTTGAACCCGGACGGGCGTGGCCCACTACCCCCTCAAGATAGCGTGTCTACCAAGTTCCACCACTTCGGCACTGTTATGAGATAGAATCTGAAAAGAACTACGAGCGGAATCTACCTTTTGCCGCCCCCTTTGTCAACCCCAAAGCTCTCATTTCACCGGAGTTGGCACAGGCGCCTTCTGCGTTGGCGCTGCAGGCGGAAGAGTAGATTGCGGCGCTGGTACTACGGGCAACCTTCTTTCCACACCAGGCCGCGAGGCCCCGTCCAGCAGAGAACGGGTCTTGTTCTGCTGCAGGGCTGGATGGGAAAGGCCCAGCGATGTGATCATGAACACTACCGCTACGACGGTGGTCATCTTGCCGAGAAACGTTCCGGCCCCCGTGGTTCCGAAAACCGTTTGGCTGGAACCGCCGAAAGCGGCACCCATATTGGCACCTTTGCCCGCCTGTAGCAAAACCACCACGATCAGGACAAAGCACGCCAGCACATGTACAGACGTAATTAATATTGCCATTTAATACCTCACTATCTTGACGAATTTATCTACGTCGAGGCTTGCGCCGCCCACAAGGGCACCGTTCACATCGGGCTGGGCCATAATGGCCGAGATGTTACCGGGATTGACGCTCCCGCCGTAGATGATGGGTAGCGTGGCCGCGACATCAGAACCGTATACCGCCGTAACAATTCCCCTCACGAAGGCATGGATTTCCTGAGCCTGCTCGGGCGTGGCCGTCTTGCCGGTGCCGATCGCCCAGACCGGCTCATAGGCGATCGTTACCACCGCCATGTCGCCGGCTCCCAAATCATGCAATCCCGCTTTGACCTGCCGCTCGATGACGGAAAAGGTTTCACCGCATTCCCGCTGTTCGAGCGTCTCCCCGATACACATGATGGGCTTGAGACCCGCCGCCAGAGCGGATTGCATTTTGCGATTGACCGATGCGTCCGTCTCCCCGAAGAGCGTCCGGCGTTCGGAATGGCCAATAATGACGTGGCTGCATCCGGCATCGCAGATCATGGCGGCGGAGATCTCTCCCGTGAAGGCGCCCTCGGCTGCCTCGTGGAGATTCTGCGCACAGAGCTTGATCAATGATCCGCCGATAATTCCGGAAACCGCGTGCAGGGCCGTGAAGGTCGGGGCGATGGCCACGTCTCTGCCCTCCGGCAGAGTGGACAATTCTTCCTTCAGACGCTCGGCAAAGTCCACTGCCTCCGGGATGGTCTTGTACATCTTCCAGTTGCCGGCAATCAGCGTTCTGATCATATGAACTCCTCCCTCGTCGATCCGAAACCGGCGGATCATAACGAGCTAACCTCTTTTCGTCAATAGTTTTTTCTAACCTTACCGACTCTTCGTGACGCCCATGCGTTCGCAGCAGGCAAAAACAGGACACTTGCTGCACAAAGGCGAAATGGGTTTGCAGGTCTCCCTGCCGAAGGCAACCAGAAGGGTATTGTACTCCGACCAGTATTCAAGCGGCAGTTTCTCGCGGAGGGCAAATTCCGTCTGCTCTGGGGTCTTCGTGCGCACATATCCCAAACGGTTGGATATCCGGTGCACGTGCGTGTCCACGCAGATAGCTGGCTTACTGTACCCCAGGGAAACAACGAGGTTGGCCGTCTTTCGTCCCACCCCTTTCAGCGAGAGGAGTTCCTCGATCGTATCGGGAACGCGCGAGGAATAGCGCTGTACGAGATCGCGACAAACGGAGAGGATCGTGTCCGCCTTTGTCCTGTAAAAACCCACGGGATAGATGGCAGTGGCGATGCGCTCCGCCGGCACCTTCAGCATCGTCTCGGGAGTCTTGGCCAGCTTGAAGAGTCGCTCCGTTGCCACGGCCGTCACCTCGTCCTTGGTACGCAAACTGAGCAGCGTGGAGAGCAGAATAGCAAAAGGATCGTAGCGTTTCTTCGCCAGAAGCGAGACGATGGGCAACTCCGTCTTCCGCAGGTGTTTTCTGATAAGCTTGATGACGAGATCGATCTGGTCGTCTTTCATAGAAGAGTCGCGGCGGATTTCCGGGAGGTCGGAATCTCCAATCTAGAGAAAGGCGCAACGGGCCTGCAACAGCGGTAGTGGCGCCCGGCTATCTAGATAGGTCTACTCGTATCCTTCCTCGTTGGCCAACATGTCCAGATGAAGCGTGGCGATATCTTCGACGTCGAGGTTCACCTTTTCGCCTGTATCTCTGAGATCGACCGTCTTGATGTAACGCTTGCAGACGTTGCAAACATCAACCCGGTAGCGTTCGTCCTCTTCGACGGAAAAATAAGCGAGGCTCTGCTGTTCCTCGTTGCCGCAGAAGGGGCATTTGATGCGTTGGAAATGCCACTCGTAGCCGCACTGGCTGCAAAACAGAAACCTGGGGCCTTCCTCACTGATCTCGCCGATCTTCGGCTCCCGGCCGCAGATGGGACAGTAACCTTCAGTCCACGGCGATTTGGCCACCACATCGCCGTACCTCTCGACGACCTTGCTGAGTGCCGGACGGAGACTCTCTTCGACAAAAAGCGAGATCAGATCGAAAGACCCTTCCTCTGCTTCGTCTTCGGGGGTGTCCTCTTCCGCGCCCTGAAAGGAATCGCAGATCATGGCATCGAAATCCAAGGTCCCTTCGGCGATCTTCTTGGCAATTTCCTTCGTTTCACCGGGAGCACGGCTCTCGGCGATCGCCAGCAGATCAAGGAAGTACTCGCGTGGCTGAGTCAGATCGTAACGGCCGCTGAAAAAATCCACCAGCGGGAGCCCGCCTTCCATCTTGGCCGCGATGAGGCTCTCATCAACGGGGAAGATAACATCTTCGATCCTTCTTTGATGGTCCTCACGCAGAATCATGATCTCACCCAGAATGTCTAAAAGGTCGCTGTAGTGAGGACTGACGTTCTTATATTTTTCTATGGCAACTAGGGCATCCTTGAGGCTGTGGGCCATTTGTTTCATCTCCTTATCGTAGTCGGCCCGAGCTATATCTTCTTTTCCGGGCGACTTCAAGTATATTTTATCCCACCATAAATTTCTTGCAATGGTCAAGACCATAAACTAAAAGATGCCCTATGACGCCGTCCCGGGTAGCCAAATGATCAAAACGTTCGCCTGTGCTCTCTCCGCGCTTGCGATAATGGTGCTGCCCACAGCGGCCGGGGCGGCCGAAGGCGCGTGCACTGTAGCTCCCGTAACACCCTACATGGCCTTACCCTTCGTTCTGCTGCTTTTGGCCATCGCCCTGATGCCGTTCATCAACGCGTCTTGGTGGGGAAAGAACTACCCTTGGGTCGCCCTGGCCCTGGGAGCCGTTTCCGTCTGTTACTATCTCTTCTTCCTCCGCAACGGCTGTCGCATCGCGGACACGGCCACGGAATATATAAGCTTTATCGCGCTGATCGGATCGCTCTTCGTCGTCTCGGGCGGGATTCACATTCGTATCAAAGGGAGATCGACTCCCGTGGCAAACGTCATGCTGCTCGCTATCGGCGCCGCTCTTTCCAACCTTCTGGGAACGACGGGTGCCTCCATGATCTTGATCCGTCCCTTCATCCGCATGAACAAATACCGGATCAGCGGCTACCACATCGTTTTCTTTATCTTCGCGGTCTCCAATATCGGCGGGCTGCTCACGCCCATCGGCGATCCCCCCTTGTTCCTCGGTTATCTGAAAGGCATCCCCTTCTTCTGGGTGATCGGCAAGGTCTGGGTGATTTGGCTTTTCGCCCTGGCCTTGGTTCTTTCCGTCTTTTACCTAATGGACCGGCATTACTATAAAAAGGTGGCATCGGAGTTGGAGCGGGAGATCGAGGCCCAAGGGGAGAAGGCCCTTGTGGAAGGCATTCACAACGTAATTTTCTTGGCGATCATCATCGGCGCCGTGTTTCTGAAAGAGCCGCTCCGAGAGATCATCATGATCGGTGCCGCCACCGCCAGTTACTTTTCCACCGACCGGAGCATCCATGATGGCAACGACTTTAATTTTCTTCCCATCAAGGAAGTTGCCATCCTTTTCGCCGGTATCTTTGCCACCATGGTGCCCGCGCTGGATTGGCTGGAGCTCAACGCCGGCATGCTCGGGATCACGGCACCCGCGCAGTTCTACTGGGGATCGGGGATGCTTTCGAGCTTTCTTGATAATGCCCCCACGTACCTGAATTTCCTGACGGCGGCCTTCGGCCTGCACGGACTGAGCATCGACGATCCCATGCATATGCGTGCCATGCTCGGCACTCTGCCGCCTGGCGAGATATCTCATCTTCACTTTATAAGCACCAATGTCACCAAACCTATTGCAGCAGATTCCTGGCGTTACATCCAGGCGATCTCTGTGGGCTCGGTTCTTTTCGGCGCCATGACATACATCGGCAACGGTCCCAATTTTATGGTGAAAGCGATCGCGGAACATTCCCAGGTCAAGATGCCCACCTTTCTGGGTTACATGGTGAAATACTCGCTTCCCGTTCTGGTGCCCGTTTACGCCTTGATTTGGTACCTATTTTTCCGCTAGAGGAATGCTATGATCCCTATTGTCTCCATCGTCGGCAAATCGAAAAGCGGCAAGACCACCCTGATCGAAAAGATCATCCCCGAGCTGGTAAAGAAGGGCTGGCGCGTCGCGACCATCAAACACAGCACGCACAACTTTGAGGTCGACCAGGAAGGAAAGGACAGCTGGCGCCATAGAAAGGCCGGCGCCCGGACGACGGTCGTCTCCTCGGACCGCAAGCTCGCCGTCGTCGCCGATGCACCCAAGGATTACAGCATCGCGGAGCTGAGCGAGCTCTACATTCGCGACGTAGATATCATCATCACGGAAGGATTCAAGAAGAACCCCCACCCCAAGATCGAGATCTACCGTCGCGAGCTCAAGCGGGGGTTGATCTCCAGCAAGGAAGACAACCTCATCGCCCTGGCGGGCGATCATTTTCTGGAGGCGGGTGTCCCTTTCTTCGATCTCAATGACGCAACGGGGATCGCTGGATTTATCGA
>JAQULV010000042.1 GCA_028718405.1 Smithellaceae bacterium | reverse complement strand
CCCGGGGATTGCTTGGGACTGCAGGTTTCGAGATGGAAAGCGGCGCCTCTCCGGAACTGACGGCGCTGGATATCAGGGAAGCGCTGGATTGTCTTGGCGAGATTACCGGGGAAAGTCTCACCGACGAGGTATTGGAGAGAATCTTCTCGACCTTCTGCGTCGGGAAGTAGCGGTGTTCCGCCGTCATTCCCGTCCCCTCTTTCGCGGGGATAGACTGTACCGGTGATCCGGTCCGCATTAATGAGGTCTAGAGACCCTCTGCATTTTCACTTCCCGAAAAGCAGAGCTACGCAACAGGTTAAGGCTAAGGCCCGAATGACGCGCCCTATTGAGGAACGCCGAATTATGCGGCTGCCGGCTGATTGACAAAAAAAGGGTGGGCCTCGCGCCCGCCCGGCAGCGACTATTTCATCTGCTTCATGGCTTCAACCAGCTCACGCACGGCCGCGGCCGATTTTTTCAGGGCGGCTGATTCATCTTCCGTCAACGCGATCTCCATGATCTCTTCGATGCCTTCGGCGCCCAGCTTTACAGGAACACCGACGAAGAGGTCTTCGATCCCGTACTCCCCGTCCAGATGAGCCGCGCAGGGAAGTATCTTTTTCTTGTCCTTCAGGATCGCCTCCGCCATCTCCACCGCCGCTGAAGCGGGAGCGTAGTAGGCGCTGCCTGTTTTCAAGAGCCCCACGATCTCGGCACCGCCGTTGCGCGTCCTGGCCACCAGTTCCTCAATGCGCTGCGGCGGCATCAGCTCCGTGATGGGAATGCCCGCCACGGTAGAGTAGCGGGGCAGCGGCACCATCGTGTCGCCGTGCCCACCCAAAACGAAGGCATGGATATTCTCGACGGAAACATTCAATGCCATGGAGATGAAAGCGCGAAACCTTGCCGCATCCAACACGCCCGCCATTCCGATCACACGGCTCTTTGGAAAGCCGCTCGCTTCGTAGGCTACGTGACACATTGCGTCCAACGGATTACTTACAATAATGAGAACGGCTCGCGGCGACTGTGCGACGACCTTCCTGGTTACGTCGGCGATGATCTTCTTGTTGGTCGCGAGCAAGTCGTCGCGGCTCATCCCCGGCTTACGGGCGATGCCCGCTGTGATGATCACGATGTCGGAATCCTTGGAGGCAGCGTAATCGTTGGTCCCTACCAGATGGGCGTCATGCTTTTCGATGGGAGCCGCCTCTGTAAGATCAAGGGCCTTCCCCTGCGGCACTCCCTCAATGATATCGATCAATACAACGTCGCAAAGTTCTTTCTCGGCCAGCCTCTGGGCCGCTGTCGCGCCGACGTTTCCGGCACCCACCACCGTTACTTTCTTCTCCATGCGAATCTACCTCTTTGTTTTCTCTCGGCAGGACTGAGCTCTCTCGTGCTCAGGAATGGCTGTTGTGATCGTTCACAATCTTCAAGAGCGTCATTCCCGCCCCCGCCTTCGCGGAGGTAGACTGCGGCAGAAATCCAGAACTCAACATGCGACTGGTTTCCCGCACTCAAGGGGATGATTGTTCCGTAGTTCCCAGTCCACGGGCTATCAATACAACAAGGCCGGGAACATTACAAGTTTCATTTGCCCTGCAAAGGCAGCTCGGGGGGCATGATCTCGTAGAGAGTATCGCCCTTGCCGTAATCGATCACAACGCCATCAGGCGTGTAGCGACCACCCGATGTCACTGTCACGTTGGGTGCAAAATCACCGGCCAGGAGGAGTTGACCGACGGAATCGGAAATGATGCGGACGGTCATCCTTTTATCCGGAGCAAGCATCGCACGTACCGTCTCGACGCGAACTGCTTTGAGATTGGTAATGGTGAGATCAAGACGGTTCTCCTTCGCGATCACCGGCGCCTCTCCCCAGGACCTTCCCACTTCCGCGTAAGGAAGGGGAAATAGTCCGCCGCCGGAAAACGGAGAACTGACGGGATCACCCTTGGCAAAGCCATAGCTGAAGGCGTCTACAACTCCCTTGGAGAAATCGCCCTCCCGGGATGGATCGGCCAGTTCGAGACCGGAAAGCCAATAGGCATGATTATGGATAAGGCCGAGGCTTGTATCGTCTGAAATCGGCACGTAGGCGAGGGTCACATGATGCGGGTCTCTATCGACGAGGGCATCGCCCAGGAAACCTGCGGCCATCGGGTAGTTGTCCAGAAGGTAAAGTCCTATGTGCGGCGTTTCGAAGGTAAGAAACCGATAACGGTAGCCGTACTGTTCGAAACCGTTGATCCCCGCTTCCGGCATTCCCTGGTTGACGGCCCGGGCGCCGGAATATTTCACCGTCTCGTCGAACATGGAGTTGAGGTTCATGAAGGGAACGTTCCTGGCGTTCTCCAGCCACATCGTGACCAGCGTCTTGTCTTTATCGCAGGTTGTCGGCGGATCCCAGTTGAGGTTTCCCGTCGGCGTCCCGACGATACTCATTGCCTGACCGAAGAGATCGGGATAGAGCGTGGCAAGCCGATAGGTTCCGTACCCGCCCATCGAGTAGCCGGTGATGGCCGTGTGGCGCGGATCGAGATTGAAGTGATGGGCCACGTCACTCCATACCTCAAAGGTATCGAGTTCCGCCGGGCCGATATAGAGGCCCTTGGATCCCAGGCCGTTGGGGCTCGCCACAATGTTATTTCTACTCTCCCCGATTTGCTGCACGAAGCTCGTTCCGTTGTACTGGCGGTGGAACTGCCCCAGCGAATGCAGAGCCAGGGTAAATCCCGTCGGCTTCGCCGGATCGTAGGTCGAGGGGATATAGAGCGAGTAGGTCTGCAGGGGACCGAAATATTCCGGCTCCTCGAAGGGTTCGCTGGCCAGGACCAGGTTGAAGGAAAGATTCATGACCTGTTTCTCGCCCAGATTATTGCGCGTCGGAAAGATCCTCACTTGCCAGCCCGTCTTGGGGATCCCGCTTATGTCAGTCTCCCTGCGTTCAAGCCTGCCAAAATCTATCTCGTGGGCGTAAACCGTCGGGACCTTGTTGCGTAACACCTCCGACTGTCTTTCGTCGGGCGGCGTGTTTCGCGAATTTATCGGCTCATCGAAACGGAAGGCCAGGTTGAAGATCCCACAGGGTGCAAGATCAAAAGGTCCCGCGCCGCCCGGCTGACTCTCCGTCGCCTGATAACCGGGCCGAAGCCAGCTATGATTTGCAGTGTCGTACAGTCCCGTTGCCACGGTGAGGCGCCACTTGTCCGTGGGGTTGGAGATAGCTCGGGGAACCGCAACGGTTATCTGATTCGCTTCAAGATCGGTGTCAATCTCGGTAAGTTCCGTATGGACCCAGTCCATGCCGTTGCGCCGTACATGTTCCGCGCCGGTACCCCAGATGAAGATCGCCTCGTCGGTACCCGGGAAGATTGCACCCGGATCCCACGGAAGAATGGGATTCCCTGTCAATATATTGAGATCACTGTCGCAGGCGATCACGATGCAGGTCGAATCCTTCTCCAATAGCGCGTTGAGCGTGATCCGATAAACGACTTTGTCTTCTTCCAGGGCGATGCGGAACTCCACAAGATCGGCAGCGTTGTTTCCGTAGCGGTCAAGGTTGGTCGGGTAGTTGCTGCAGCCCATGCGGGGAACCAGCGAGCCCGTAGACGCGCTTCCAATCCTGATTAAGTTCAACTCGGCGGGGTGGATGGTCCCGCTTCCGTAGTCGTCGTAGATGTAATCCTGGTAGAGGTACTCGCCGTCGATATAGGCCTCAGTACCGGAGATGAGCAGCGGCTCCGCCTTGAAGCAGTCCCGGTGGTTGGAAAGGATAGGCGATTTAACGGGCGGCATATAAAGGACAGCGGGGCCGGGCAGCGCCCCGGAAGGAATGATAGGCAATCCCGGATGGACTGCGGTAACCGCGCATTCCCGGCTATCGGAGAGTCCCTTCTCGTCAGTGACGGTAAGCTTGACTTTATAGATACCCTCCCGGTCGGGGGCCAGTGTCGGTGTTGCCGTGGCGGCATCTTCCAGCGTTGCGTTGCTGCCCTCCGGTCTTCCGGTAATCTCCCAATTGTAAGAGGTAATCTCGCCATCCGGATCTGCACTTTTCGTCCCATCAAGGGCTATGACGTCATCAACGTAGGTCGCCTTGTCGAGGCCCGGAGAGGCCACGGGCGCGCTATGCTCTTTGACGATCGGACCGGATGTCCCGTCGGATTCGGAAGTAGTGCAGCCGGCCAAAACGAGCGCCGCCAGACAAAGAAATACTACGGCCGTACGGATTGATATCTTCATTCTCCCCCCCCTCGTTGCAGACATGGTGTGCGTTTGGTGATGCAGAACCTCTTCATACCTTCTTCTGGAGATTTGTCAATAATGGAAACCGCCCTTTCCCACACAATTTCCTTGAGTTTTTCCAAAATAGCGGTTAGATTTGCCCATCGTTTCCAGTCATGCCGGAAAGGCTTCCGCCGCAAAATTCATAGTATGCCTGTCTCTTTATCATAGCGAACCCCGAAGCCGCCGGTAAAGCCACGGTCATCAGCCCTCAGGGAGGATGCATGTCGGAAAACAGGTCCCGTCTCTTCGACGGCAGATTCACACGCCGGGAAACCTTAAGGCTGTGTGGTGCTGCAGCCGTCGCGGGCCTGGTCGATTGGTCTTTACCGTTCCCCGCAGGGGCGCGGGAGAGACGCCCGAACATCATCTTCATCCTGTCCGACGATCACCGCTGGGATTACATGAGCTGTATGGGGCATCCCTTCCTCAAAACCCCCAACCTCGATCATCTGGCTGCGACCGGGGTCCATTTCAGAAACGCCTTTGTTACGACCTCCCTTTGCAGTCCCTCGCGGGCCAGCTTTCTGACGGGCCAGTATGCCCACAACCACGGCGTGAGAAACAACCTCACCATGTGGCGCGACAACAACGTCACCTTCCTCGAACTGCTCAAAAAGACAGGCTATGATACAGCCTTCATCGGCAAGTGGCACATGCCGGGCGCGGGACTGCCGGAGCTGCGCGGCGTGGACGAGTTCATCTCCTTCACCGTGCAGGAGGGCCAGGGGCGCTATTTCGACTGCCCGCTTTACATCAACGGTGTGCTCACGGAAAGGCGCGGAAAATACATTACCGATGATCTCACCGACTTCGCCCTCGATTTCATCGAAAAGAAAAGGACTCGTCCCTTCTGCCTGTATCTTTCTCACAAGGCCATCCATCACCAGTTTCTGCCGCCGCCGGATCTGGACAATCTTTACGCCGATGCAGACGTGAGGCTGCCTAAAGAGGCTGACCCTTGGGTCACTATGACGGCGGGCATGACCTACACGGGAACTTTCGGCCCCATGCCGCACCTGATCCGCAAGTACTGTGCAACGATCACCGGCATGGACCGGCAGATCGGCCGGGTTCTGAAGAAACTCGACGACCTGGGGATCGCCGACGATACGATCATCGTCTACGCCGGCGACAACGGCTACTTCTGGGGAGAGCACCACCTCGTCGACAAGCGCTGGGCCTACGAAGAGGCGATCCGCATTCCTTTCATCGTCCGCTACCCGCGTCTGATAAGAGACCCGGGGAGAAAGGCGCCCCAGATGGTCTTGAACATCGATCTGGCCCCGACACTGCTTGATCTGGCGGGATTAAGAACCCCCAACAACATGGACGGCGTAAGCTTCAAGCCGATCCTTGCGGCGGCGGGAACGCGCGGCCGCAAGGCTTGGCTTTACGAATATTTCAAGGACTTCCCCTACAATGTCCCGGAGATCCGCGCGGTTCGCACCGACCGTCATTGCTATATGGAATACGTGGGGCGCAGGAACCCCGAACTCTACGACGTTATCAGCGATCCCCGGGAGATGAACAACCTCTTCGGCACACCCGCCGGCGAGGCACTGCTCCCGGGGCTGCGCGATGTCCTGGCCGGCCTCAAGAGAGGTCAGAGTTACTAGGAGGTGGCATCCATGGAAAAGTGGAGCTTTATGAGCCGCGCCGTCATTCCGGCGGCCCTGCCCCTTCTTGCGATGATCGTCCTGGAGCTCATCTACTACAACTCCTGGCGGATCGATAACTACGGCCTGCACCAAGGCATCGCCTTCATCTCCGGCATCATCCTTTTCGCCGTTATCGCACTTGCGCCGGCCTACACGTACAGCGTCGCTTTCTTCCGTGGCGCCACGCAGGCAGAGAGGATCATCGCCTCCCTTGTTACACCTCTGGCCTGGCTCATCAAGGAGCTGTACCGCGTCAGTGAATTCTTTACTTTGGGCGAGACGTTCTATTACGGCCTCAGCAGCATTTTCCTTCTGTCTCTCTTCGGGAGCTTGGCGCTGATGGCCATCTGCGAGATGATCGGCCGACAACGGCTAAACAAAAGGGGCCTGCGTACCGGCCCGGTGATCACTGCGATTCCCGTTGCGGCCATTGCGGCCGACATTGTTGTGGCCCTGCTCTTTTTCGCCTGGGGTATGGGCGTCCACGGCTTTTACATTTACATGAAGGGTTACCGTTTGCTCTTCCTGTAGCAAACAAGGAGGTAGACACATGGGAAAGAACGCTCTGGCGGCACCCTGCGGACTTTACTGCGGTGTATGTGGCATCTATATCGCCCACCGCGACAACAACCAGGCCTTCAAGGAGAAACTGTGCGGCGTTTACGGCGTAGGCGTGGAGGAGCTGCACTGCAAGGGATGCCTCTCCGACGACGTCTTCTTCTACTGCCGATCCTGCCCCATCAAGTCCTGCACGATTGAGAAGGGCTACGCGGGATGCCACGAGTGCACCGAGTTTCCCTGTGATAAAGTGGAAGCATTCCCACTACCTGTAGGCAAGAAGGTGATCATGCGCTCCATCCCGGCGTGGCGCGAGCTGGGAACGGAAAAGTGGATGGCGGAGGAAGACAAACGCTACAATTGTCCCCACTGCGGCTATCCCCAATTCCGCGGCGCGAAGCGTTGCCGAAGTTGCCGGGAGCCGGTGGATCTGGACTGAACGCCCGATGAGCAAAGAATATAACGAATTGTTGTAGAAGGAGGGACACCATGCAGCAGCAAGCTTTAGCCGTCAGCACGGAGGAGAAGAAGACGTCCTCCCGTTTCGAAGCGATCAAGAGAGAACTCCTCGCCACCAAGGTCCGCCTCTGTCCGGAGCGGGCCTACCTAGTGACTGAGTACTTCAAGAAGTATGACAAGAAGAAAGAGACCATGGGCGTCAGACGCGCCCGCGCCCTCTCGCACGTCCTGTCAAACAAGGTCGTGAAGATTTACCCGGGGGAACTCATCGTCGGCAACATGGGCTGCGAACGCATCTCGGCGATCATCCAGCCGGAGTTGGCCAGCATCTTCATGAGCGAAGACCTGCTCTGGATCGACAAGCGCAAAACCACTCCTTTCCAGATGCCCTGGTCCGAACGCATGAAGCTTTTGTTCCGTATCTATCCTTACTGGCTCACACGCAACATGGCGATGAAGGCCTTCTTCCCGCGACTTCCCTGGATGATGCGCTACGTCACCGAACAGCTCAGCGCTACCTATTACCTGATCAACGAAGCCGGCGGCATCGGACACTTCCTGCCCAATTATGAGAAAATGCTCCAGCTCGGCGTGGAAGGCTACCTGAAAAAGATGGAAGGCAAGACCGGCGAACTCCACAAAGCGGCCCGCATCGCCTGCGAAGCGCTTGTCGCTTACGCCGACCGTTTCGCCGAAGAGGCACAGAAAATGGCCGCACGGGAGAAAGATCCGGCCCGTGCCGCAGAGCTGGCCGAGATCGCCCGCATCTGCCACAAGGTGCCCCGCCGCCCCGCCGGGACGTTTCACGAGGCGCTGCAGTCGCTGTGGCTCACGCACATGGCCGCCAACCTGGAAGGGCTCAACTCCGCCATCTCCTTCGGCCGAATCGACCAGTACCTCTACCCCTTCTACAAGGCCGACCTCGACGCCGGCCGCATCACGCCCGACAAGGCGCGGGAGCTGCTGCTCCTCTTCTCCGCCAAGTGTGTAGAGCATGTCTTCCTGCTCTCCGAGCGGACCAGCCAGTACCACGGCGGCTATCTCGTCGTTCAGGCCGCCATCGTGGGCGGCATGGACAAGGAAGGCAAGGACGCCGCCAATGACCTCACCTACATCTTCCTCG